>NZ_CBFHTG010000002.1:0-238666 GCF_965658795.1 Lentibacter sp.
ATGGCTCTACTCCATCCTAAATTTGAGCGCTTGATAGGCTTATCAAGCGCGCCCTGCAAGCATATGACGTCTAGGGCATCGCCCAACTGTCATCCCGCCATATAGCCCTACCAAGGCTCGGATTGATGTAGATCTCTTGGTTCAAGCGCAACAATCCCTTTTCCTCAACCAATGTAGGCGCATCGGAGAAGAGAGAAACACCAAGCCCTGCCCGTGTCTTGGTGCCTTCGGGAGAGAGCTGCAGCCAATCCAGCAATGTTGGATAGACATCAAACATAGCGCCCTGTTTGTCGATGATCTGTCCGTTTGTATCAACGTCGATCATCATAACCGTATTTGCACGCGCCTCAATCGGAAGCAGCTTTTTGAAGCGTTCATCATGCGCCAAATGGTCTGATAGAATAACAATTTTGAGCGGGCGTGAGCCCTGCTGCGTTTTGATATCATTCAAGAAACCGACGACCTGCTCGCCGAAACACACCAAAACAGACGCGACATCACGCGTTTGTTGCGCAATGCCGTCCTTCATACACTCACGCGATGCGTAGGCTATGTCGCCATGAGTTGTAATCGTTTCTACAAATAGTCCAAAGGGCTCAGCTGAATCCAGCAAACCAGCGTGCCGGTTTAGCGCCTCCTCAAACAGCAATTGGTCATCAAGCACCCAATTGATATTCGCCACCTTCAAAAGATCCTCAGAATAGGTCTGCTGAAAGTGCTTGAGGCCGAGTTGCTGATCAAACCCATGTTGCTTCAAAAACGTGCCATAGCCCGCAAACTTCATGTCTCCGCCCATGATGAATTCGAGCTCATAACCAGCAGCTTTCATCACATCTCCCAAACAGCGATGTGCACCCAGGTAATCTTCAACGCCATGAAAGTTGTTTCTGGCCCTGAAGCCGTTAGGCACCAACGGAATGCCACACTGACTGGCCACAATACCAGCCATACTCCACCCTGTGGCCTCTGCCTGCCGAACCGCCGTAAAGTTGAGAGCGTCCTCTTTCATCTCCGCGAGCGGTTTCAAGGCGTCCCCAAAGAACTCCTCCTCAAAGTACACCTCATCAAGCCCTTCAAGATACAAGACCAAAAGATCAGCCTCCGGCACCCTACCGTTCCAAGCGGGTGCTAGCGTCAAGCGCTCGGCCAAATCACTCTCGTTTTGGGGTCCTACCGTTGCTGTAAGGGCAAATATCGCCAGAGGATGCGTCAAGAGCAGCACAGCTATCACGGCAATGTACGGCCCAACATGCCTATTGAGCACGGTACTGAGCGCCCAAGTCGCAAGAATGATCCAAACCAAGGCAAGACCCGCAGTCAAAATCTCATTGTGCAGTTCCTCAAAGCCGGCGCCTGCCATCCCAAACTCAAGGTGAAACAGGAAAGCCATCATGTCCACACCACCAAAGCCCTGTGCAATGACGATAAATGGAAAGCTGAGCGCACTTACCAAAACCAACACCCACACTGCCTTACGTGGCCTCTTCCAAACACGGCGACCGCCCCAAAAGATCAAAGCCACAAACAAAATAGCTCCCGCAATGCCGAATTTATCCGGCGGAATCCACGGGAAGACAGCTACGATCAGCGAGACGATCAGCAAACCAAGAGCAAGGCCGCCTGTGAGTAAATGCTTCAAAGTTTCACCTCCATAGAAAGGTTGAGCCCCTCGGTGTGAGGCAATATTGAATTGATACTGCTGCAAAATGTGTTACTGGGCAATCGAAAGAAACATCATCGAAGGCAACGCCCCATGAGCCGCATTGACGCCAAATTCGCAGCCCTCAACTCAGATAGCAAGAAAGCTTTCGTGGCCTACATTATGGCGGGTGATCCTGATGAAGCGCGCTGCTTTGACGTGATGAAGGGTCTGCCAGAGGCTGGCGTTGATATCATCGAACTTGGCTTGCCTTTCACCGATCCGATGGCCGATGGCGAGACAATCCAGCTTGCAGGCCAGCGTGCGCTTGAGGCTGGCATGACGCTCAACAAAACCCTCGCGATGGCACGTGCCTTTCGTGAAAACGACACAACAACCCCGATTGTATTGATGGGCTACTACAACCCAATCTATTCACACGGTGTCGAAGCCTTCTTGAAAGATGCAAAAGACGCAGGCATTGACGGGCTCATCGTCGTCGACCTGCCCCCTGAAGAAGATTCAGAGCTTTGCATTCCTGCGCAGGCGGCGGGCCTTAACTTTATCCGCCTCGCCACGCCCACAACCGACGACACCCGCTTGCCCAAAGTGCTACAGAACACATCAGGCTTCGTCTATTATGTCTCGATCACAGGGATCACTGGCGCGGCTGAAGCACAGGCCACAAATGTTGGCCCTGAAGTTGCACGCATCAAATCCCAAACAGATCTGCCGATCATTGTGGGCTTTGGCATCAAGACACCCGAACAATCTGAAGCCATCGCCAGCGTGGCCGACGGGGCCGTGGTTGGCTCCGCCATTGTTGAGCGGATCGCACGGGGCGATAGCGCCACAGACGTTTTGGCTTTTGTCAAAACACTCGCCGATGGCGCCCACCGCGCCTGAGCGCGGGGGTTATCGCGCGACAGCCAAAAAAGAGCCAATCACGCGGACAAGCTCGGCTCGACCGACCGGCTTGGCAATATGCGCGTCCAGTCCGGCTTCCAGATAGTCGTTCACTTGGTGAGACATGGCATTGGCAGTCAAAGCCACAATCGGAATACGCGCCTCATCACTTTCGGCAGCCTCCTCACGGATACGCAGCGCAGCGGCGATCCCGCCCATCACAGGCATATTGATATCCATCAAAATAAAGTCCGGCTGGGCCCGCCGCCAAAGATCAACCGCCTGCGCACCGTCTTCGGCCTCAAGCACAGTAACTTCATAGCGCTTCAAAAAATGCGTCACCACCTTACGGTTCACGGCACTGTCATCGACCACAAGGATGGTCCAATCCTTGGCGCGCAAAAGCGCTTCCGCGCTCTCCAGATCGGCACAGTTTGCCCGCGCTTCGGGCGGCTCCGCCACAGCGAACCGCACCTGAAAGTTTGCAACAGTGCCGCAGCCCGGCTCACTTTCCAAAGAAATTCGGCCGTCCATCATCTCGCAAATACTGCGGCTGATCGTCAGGCCAAGGCCACTGCCACCAAACAAATGGGCAATCTTGGGATCGGCCTGTGCAAACGGGGTAAACAGGCGCTGCTTGGCGTAATCACTTATGCCAATGCCTGTGTCCTCGACCTGCACATCAAGCCGCAACACCCCGCCTCCCTCATCCACAACATGCGCCTTGAGAAAAACAGACCCGTCTGAAGTGAACTTGATGGCATTGGACAGTACATTGCCAAACACCTGCCTTAGCCTGAACTCGTCCCCCAAGATCCAGCGCTGACAACTCTTTTCAGCATCAAAGATAAGCGTGAGACCTTTCGCAGCGGCGCTCAATCCATGATGGTGCTTCAAACTTTTCAGAACACTCGGCAGATAAAAAGCCTTCTGGTTCAGCTCTAGCTGCCCTGCCTCTATTTTACTGATGTCCAGAATGTCGTTGACCACCGTGCGCAAGATACAGCCCGACTCTTTCATCGCCTCGACAAGATCGCGCTGCTCATGGCTCAGCCGCGTGCTGTCCAATGCGCTCATCATCCCAAGAACGCCATGCAAAGGCGTTCTGATTTCATGGCTCATCGAGGCGAGAAAACTGGACTTTGCATCGCTGGCAGCCTCTGCCCGTGAACGCGCCTCGGCTGCCGCCTCCGCCTCGGCGGTGCGTTCGCGCACCGCAATCTCGAGCGCAGCGGCTTGCTCTTTCAGGCGCACATTGGCCTCGTAGAGCTCACGGCTCTTTGCCTCCAAAAGCTGCTCCGCTGTCAAGCGGGCCGTGCGCTCGCGCTCATAGCGGCGGCGCGCGACAGGACGATCTGGGGAGACATCCATGAGGTGCTGCTCCGCTCTCAAGCCGCGTCCAGACTGATGTTGAACACAACCTGTGTCGCCTCATTGTGGGACTGGTCATCGATCGTAATCTGCCCTGCCTCCCCATAGTGGGCCAAACAGGATTCGATCAAACCGTGGCAAAAAGACTGCAAGGGGCGCGCTGAAATATAAGTCATGGTCATCTCGGTCTGCGACAAGCGTTTTGTTTCAAATCTTGGCAGCTCCGCATCGGGGTAGAGTTTTCTCACCTCGACGTGAACTTCCTGATCTATCGACTCCAGCATATCAAAAGCGCTGTGCTTCTCGGAGAAAAACTGTCCGAAATTTTCTACAAAATGATCGAACATCCAATGCCCAAACTGCTCTTGCAATGCACTTGCAGGGGCATTCATTTTCTCACTCAGCCCGCCAACAATAGCCACGAGCTCTGAACAGCTGTAGCTGCCAACGACGCTGTAGGCCCCGCCGCTTTCAAGCTCCAAGCCGTCCAACACCCCGTCCACCAAGTCTTCATTACTGGCCTTTTCTGCCATTTTCAGAAGCTCGACAAATATAAGACCCTTCATGGCACTCTCCTTGTTTGGCTATGGCCTACGGTATGAAAGTAAAACCAAGCTTAAACCTGCGCCAAAATGCGTTGCGTAAAGAAGTGAAAATTGGTAATCATTTCTAACCAATTTTAGAAGAAAAGAGCCGTTTATGCCCGTGATCACGAATATTGGCGACCTCAAGCGCATCCACGAACGCCGCACGCCACGTATGTTTTTTGACTATTGTGAAAGCGGCAGCTGGAGCGAGCAGACCTTCCGCGAGAACACGTCAGACTTCGAAAAAATATATCTGCGTCAACGTGTTGCCATTGATATGGCAGGTCGAACGACCCGGACCAAAATGATTGGCCAGGATGTTTCCATGCCCGTGGCACTGGCCCCTGTTGGCCTCACAGGCATGCAAAACGCCGATGGCGAGATCAAGGCCGCCAAGGCTGCCGAAAAGTTCGGTGTGCCCTACACGCTTTCGACCATGTCGATCTGCTCAATCGAAGATGTGGCCGAAAATACCGAAAAGCCCTTCTGGATGCAGGTCTACACGCTGAAAGACGACGACTTCATGCAGCGCCTCTTTGACCGTGCCAAAGCCGCCAAATGCGCCGCTGCCGTGATCACTGTTGATTTGCAGCTTCTGGGCCAGCGCCACAAAGATCTGAAGAATGGTCTCTCCGCCCCGCCCAAGCTGACCGCCAAGTCGGTCGCCAATATGATGACAAAAGTGCCTTGGGGCCTTGAGATGCTGGGCACAAAGCGCCGCTTTTTTGGCAATATCGTTGGCCATGCAAAGGGCGTAGAAGATGCAAGCTCCCTCACCACCTGGACAGCCGAGGCCTTTGACCAATCGCTGGATTGGGACCGCATCCGCGCATTCCGCAAAATGTGGGATGGCCCTCTGATCATCAAAGGTATCATGGATGCCCGCGACGCGCTTGAAGCCCTCAACGTGGGCGCTGACGCCATCGTGGTCTCAAACCATGGTGGCCGCCAGCTCGACGGTGCGCTCAGCTCGATCCGTGCGCTCCCCGCCATCCTGGATGCAGTCGGTGACAAGATCGAAGTTCACATCGACAGCGGCATCCGCTCTGGTCAGGATGTGCTCAAAGCGATGGCGATGGGCGCAAAAGGAACCTACATAGGCCGCGCCTATGTCTATGGCCTTGGCGCAATGGGCGAAGCAGGCGTCACCAAAGCCCTCGAAGTCATCCACAAAGAGCTCGACACCTCCATGGCCCTCTGCGGCAAACGCGACATCACCGAAGTTGATCGCGATATCCTCATGATTCCCAAGGATTTTGCCGGTAATTGGCAGAGCTAAGGTAGAAGCGTGCCCTGCCCTTGCGGGGCACGCCTCCTCCACGGCCACAGATCAAAAAGGCAATTGCACTTTGCCATGGCCTCTCTAAACTCGAGAGCGAAACACGAGGCAAACGGTGCAGATTTTCTTCAAACAAAACATTGCGATGCTGGCCGTGCCCAAAACAGGGACAACCGCTCTTGAAAGCGCATTGCGCAGCAAGGCCGACATCCAGTTCAAAGGGCGGCGCAAACATATGTCTGCCGCGGCCTTTGATACCTATTGCGCCCCGTTCCTGAAGAAAGCCTATGGCCTCACCCCCGAGCGCGTCGCCGTGATGCGCGACCCGCTGGATCACCTGCGCAGTTGGTACAAATACCGCACACGCGATGCGCTCTTGGGCAACAAGAAATCCAGCGCAGGCATGACCTTTGAGGCCTTTGTCCAAGACGCGCTACGCGATCCACGCCTGCCCCACGTCAATGTTGGCACGCAACACAAGTTTCTCACACAAAAAAACGGCACCCTGCCCCTGCACCACATTTTCGCTTACGAAGATATGCCGCTGCTGCTTGGCTTCCTCTCAGAGAGGTTCGGCCGCGAAATCACCCTACCCAAGGCCAATGCTTCGCCACAGATCGAAGCCACAATCAGCCCCGAGACCGAGGCACGCTTCAAGACCCTGCGCACCGAAGATTACGCGCTTTATGAGCGCCTGCGCGCTGCGGGCGGGCACCTACAGCTCGAATACAGCTGAAAACAGGCCCAAAGCTCTTGCCAACATGGCATAACTGGGCTATCGCGCAGCCTTCACGCGGGGATACAGCCTTGGAGGATTCCCGCCCTAACTTATGGAGTATTCATTATGGCTGGACAGATCCCAGATCTTCACGCCGAGGCACGCACGGGGACAGGCAAGGGCGCCGCTCGTCAGGCACGCCGCGACGGCATGGTTCCCGGAATCGTTTATGGTGGCGAAGCAGAACCGCTGCCCATCAACATTCCCTTCAACAAGCTTCTCAAGAAGCTTAAAGAAGGCCGCTTCCTCTCAACCCTTTTCAACCTCAAAGTTGAAGGTCAGGAAGACGTGCGCGTGATCTGCCGCAGCGTCCAGCGCGACGTTGTCAAAGACTTGCCAACACACATCGACCTGCTGCGCCTGCGCCGCACATCGAAAATCGCTCTCTTCATCAACGTGAACTTCATCAACGAAGAAGAAGCTCCCGGGATCAAGAAAGGTGGCGTTCTGACAGTTGTACGCCCCGAAGTTGAGCTCGAAGTGACAGCTGGCGACATTCCTGAAAGCATCACAGTTGATCTGACAGGTCTGAATGTTGGCGACATCGTTCACATCTCAGATGTGACGCTTCCAGAAGGTGCCAAGCCAACAGTTGACCGTGACTTTGTCATCGCCAACATCTCTGCACCGTCAAGCCTGCGTTCAGCAGACGATGGCGAAGAAGCAGACGAAGGCGAAGCCGAAGCCGGCGAAGCAGAGGCATAAGCCTTTCACGCATCAAATTGAAAAAGCCCGCCTCATTCGGCGGGCTTTTTTATGTGCAACGGCTAGACCCGCCTGAGCGCCAGCAATGTGCCCCGTGACGCAACGGGATCATAGGTCAGCCCCGAGCGCGACAGCATATCCACAATCTCCTTGATCACTTGAGTGCTCTCATATTGCTTGGGGTGCAGCTCGATCACCACATGCTTCACACAGCGGGGCCATTTCCGAGAAAAGAGATATTGCTCCGCCCCCTCAATATCCATGATTACAAAATTCGGGCGCAGCTCGGCCAGCAGCGCATCAATGCGCAAGGCAGGGACTTCGACAACAGTGTCACCATCGTCCTCTGCCTGCGCGATCCGCGAGGCCCAGAACTGGCGCGCGCGTGTGAAGGCCAGTGTGGCCCCCTCATAGTCCTGCCCCACAACCGCCCCATGGCGCAGATCAATCTCTCCAGCTCCGTTGCGCGCGTAGTTCGCCCGGATGATCTCCAGCATATCAGGGTTGGCCTCAACAGAGGTGACATTGCCTGCGCCCGCGATCCGGGCCGCCAGCGCACCAATATAGCCAAGCCCCGCCCCCAGCTCGAGCACCCTCTGCCCCGCCTTGACACGCAGCTGAACAGCGCGCGCCTCGCTGCCCTCATACTCACCAGACAGAAGCTTGCCACGGATCTTATCCGTCAGCTGCGCTGACGGGCAGCCAAGCGTCACACCCTGTAAATCAAAACACTCCATACCACACTCCGCCTCTTTGGTTGAAACTTAGGGCGTGCTTGCCTAAACCACAATGGACAGCAGCTTGAGGATCTCCCATGCAACTCTTCGTCGGCCTCGGCAATCCGGGCGCAAAATACGCCCGCAACCGCCACAACATCGGCTTCATGGCGCTGGATGAGATCGCTGCCGCCCACGGTTTCACCCCATGGAAATCCCGCTTTCAGGCCAGCGTTGCAGAAGGGCGCTTTGGGTCGGAAAAAGTTGTGCTGATCAAGCCTGAAACCTTCATGAACCTTTCGGGCCAGTCGGTGGGCGAGGCCATGCGCTTTTACAAGCTCACCCCGGATGACATCACCGTCTTTCACGACGAGCTCGACCTTGCCCCGGGCAAGTGCCGCGTCAAGCAAGGCGGAGGCCACGCAGGCCACAACGGCCTGCGCTCGATCCATGCTCACATCGGCCCCGAATACCAACGCATTCGCCTCGGTATTGGCCACCCGGGGCACAAAGACGCCGTTGCACGCTACGTCCTCAACGACTTTGCCAAGGCCGAAGCCGGCTGGCTCGATGACCTTATCCGCGGCATCGCGGATGGCGCACCAGACCTGGCCAAAGGCGACGCATCCCGCTTCATGAACGCAGTTGCATTGCGTGTGCAGCCCCCCCGCGAAAAGCCCGCCAAAGCAAAGCCCGAGAAACCCCGCGAAGACACGCAGCCCGAACACGCCGAAGACACCCGTTCAGCGATGCAGAAGCTTATGGATAAGTTTAAATAAGCCCCATTGCCTTGCGCGCCGCCCTCATGCACCCTAGCTGACAAACAGGACGGAGGCCTCATGCGCACATTCGGAAAATGGCTAGGACGAACCCTTCTTGCCCTGCTCATACTGGCAGCAGCTCTTTGGGTCTGGAAGCGAGAAGAGATCACCCGC
Source organism: Lentibacter sp. (assembly GCF_965658795.1). Classification (NCBI taxonomy): domain Bacteria; kingdom Pseudomonadati; phylum Pseudomonadota; class Alphaproteobacteria; order Rhodobacterales; family Roseobacteraceae; genus Lentibacter; species Lentibacter sp. The sequence continues at coordinate 8,917 of NZ_CBFHTG010000002.1, forward strand.
GTATTGGCGGTGAACGCCTTGTTTGCCGCAGACAAGATCGTTCACAACTTCTCCCATATGGACAGTATGTTCCTGTCGACACCTGTCGAAAAAGGCGATGGCCCTGTGTCCGAGCTTGTCATAGGCCAGTCCCTCACCCTGCCTGCCACTTATGAGACATGGGTCAAGGCCCGCTCCGTCACAGGAATAGTCGTATTAAAAGACGGTTTGCTGCGCCATGAAGCTTACTATCTCGGCACAGGCCCGGATGATCTGCGCATCTCTTGGTCGGTTGCAAAATCCTTCCTCGCAGCCCTCATGGGCGTCATGATTGAAAACGGCACGATCGCCTCGCTAGAAGACCCCGTGACCCAATATGCACCCGAACTGCGCGGCTCTGCCTATGACGGCGCCACCATCGAAGATGTGTTGCAAATGGAAAGCGGCGTCGCCTTCAACGAAGACTACCTCGACTTCTGGTCAGACATTAACAAAATGGGCCGCGTGCTCGCGCTTGGCCAGTCCATGGACAGCTTCGCTACAAACCTGAGCCAGAGAGCCGCCAAACCGGGCAGCGCATGGCAATATGTCTCCATCGACACCCATGTGCTCTCAATGGTCATTCGTGGCGCCACAGGAAGACCCATAGCGCCCCTGCTCTCCGAGCACATCATTGCGCCAATGGGATTTGAACACACACCCTACTATGTGACCGACGGCCACGAGACAGCCTTTGTGCTGGGGGGGCTCAACATCAGCACCCGTGACTACGCCCGCTTTGGCCAGATGATCGCACAGAACGGGCTCTGGAACGGCACACAGGTTGTTCCCGCCGCATGGATTGCCGAAAGCACCCGCCCCTCGGCAAAAACCGTGAAAGGAAATACCCAATATGGCTATCAATGGTGGATGCCAGCCGACGCCGGGCAAGGCGAATTCTTTGCACGCGGCGTCTATGGGCAGTATATTTACATCAATCAGCCCCTCGGCGTCGTCATCGCGCTGAATTCGGCTGATAAAAAATTCCGCGAGGCAGGCGTCTCTCTGACAAACACCGCCATGTTTCGCGCCATAGCAGAGGCCGCTCAATGACACCTGATCCCTCCACCAATGTTCTGGGCGGCGCCTTGGCGCAGTGCTCGACAGACCCGCTCACAGGCTACTTTCGCGATGGAGCTTGCAACACTTGCGCCGCCGACACAGGCAGCCACACAGTCTGCGCAGTCATGACAGAAGAGTTCCTCGCCTTCTCCAAATACGTTGGCAACGACCTCTCGACGCCACGACCCGAATTCGGCTTTGCAGGGCTAAAGGCAGGCGACGGCTGGTGTTTGTGCGCGGCGCGTTTTCTGCAAGCGCATGATGAGGGCTGCGCGCCCAAGGTCTCGCTGGAAGCCACACACGCCCGCGCGCTCGAGATTGTGCCGCTGCGTGTGCTGCAAGAGCATGCTTTGACTTGAGAGATGTCGAATTGCCCTTCGGGCAATCCGACCGATGCGAGAGGGGCTCTGCCCCTCTCGCGCTCTCCCCGGGATATTTAGAGCAAAAAGAAAGCGACCAAAGAGGTTAGTCTGCCACGCGGCCCTCTGTATCGGACATGTCAAACCCGAGGTGCTTGGCGACGGTGAAAATATCTTTGTCACCACGACCACACATGTTCATCACGAGGATATGGTCGCTTGGCAGCTCAGGTGCGATTTTCATGACATGAGCAAGCGCATGGCTTGGCTCAAGCGCAGGAATAATCCCCTCCAAAGCGCAGGAGAGCTGGAACGCTTCAAGCGCCTCTTTGTCTGTGATGCTCACATATTGGGCGCGGCCCGTATCATGAAGCCACGAATGCTCAGGGCCGATACCGGGGTAATCAAGCCCCGCTGAAATCGAGAAGCCTTCGAGAATCTGGCCGTCATCATCTTGCAAAAGATAGGTGCGGTTGCCGTGAAGCACGCCAGGGCGACCGCCTGTGAGGCTTGCACAATGTTCCATCTTTTCGTTCACACCTTTGCCACCGGCTTCCACGCCAATGATATTCACGCTCGGATCATCAAGGAACGGGTAGAACAGCCCCATTGCATTGGAGCCGCCGCCGATGGCTGCGATCAGCGTATCAGGCAAGCGGCCTTCGCCCTCTTGGTCTGCCAGCTGCCAGCGCACTTCTTTGCCGATAATGCTCTGAAAGTCGCGTACCATTGCAGGGTACGGGTGTGGGCCTGCGACAGTCCCGATGCAGTAGAACGTGTCGCGCACATTGGTCACCCAATCACGCAGCGCATCGTTCATCGCGTCTTTGAGCGTGCCGCGTCCGCTGGTCACAGGGATAACCTCCGCGCCCAAGAGGCGCATCCGGAAGACATTGGGCGCTTGGCGCTCGACATCGTGTTGCCCCATATAAACAACGCATTGCAGACCGAACTTTGCACAAACGGTGGCCGTGGCCACGCCATGCTGGCCAGCGCCGGTTTCGGCAATGATGCGTTTCTTGCCCATGCGACGCGCCAGCAAAATCTGGCCCAACACGTTGTTGATCTTATGCGCGCCGGTGTGGTTGAGCTCGTCGCGCTTGAGATAAATCTTCGCGCCACCCAGATGCTCCGTCAGCCGCTCGGCAAAATAGAGCGGGCTCGGACGCCCGACATAATTGGCCCAAAGATCATTCATCTCGGCCCAAAAGCTGTCGTCTGTCTTGGCTTTTTCATACTCGGCTTCAAGCTCGAGGATCAGCGGCATCAGCGTCTCTGATACAAAGCGCCCACCAAAATCACCAAAGCGGCCATTTTCGTCCGGGCCGTTCATGAAAGAGTTAAAGAGATCATCCATCTGCGTGCTCCATTCCCTGTTGCTTTTGATGTAGACTAAGCCTGCCGAAGCGTAAACACCGATCCCGCTTTTGTCGCAGGTTTACGGCACGGCGCGTTTGAAAAAGTCGACCACAAGCGCAGCCGCATCGGCGCGGGTGTCATAGCCAGCAGGCCAATCATGCCACATGCCCTCAAGCGTGATCAGCTCGGCCGCCAGCGTACCATCTTCGCGCAGATAGGTGAGGCGCTGCGCGTCAGAGTAAAAAGTTTCGCCCTCGCCGCGCACTGCGCCGTTCCACTGGGCCCAACGCCAAAGCACTTCGCCCGCCTCAGGGGCACCGCCCCAACCATCCATATCCTCGATGGCACCTTTGGGTGAGACAACATCATCTGCCGTGCCAAAGATGTGCAAAACAGGAACAGGGCTGGCAGGTTTGCAGCTTTTCCAGTCGGCACCGCTCATTGTGCCCATAACGCTTGCACCAGCCGAAAAAACGCCCTCGCTGCGGCACAAAAGAGAATAGACCATATAGCCCCCGTTTGATTCTCCTGCGACAAAGACATGGTCAGGGTCAAAGGGGTAGCGCTGCAGCAGATCGGCGACCAGCCCGCTCAGATAGCCCACATCATCCCGTCGGGAGAGATGCATATTGGCATTCCAATGGGCGCGGCCTGTCTTGTCACGCCGTGCTTGGGGGTAAACCACAGCAAAGCCGTTGGCCGCCGCAATCGCATCCATGTTGGACGTGTCGCGCAGCTCTTGCCCACTGCCATCATAGCCATGCAACATGACCAGCAAGGGCTGCAGCTCTGCCCCTTCCAGCACAGGCGGTTGAAACAGCTGGTAGTCAAACCGCTCACCACCAAAGCGAAAATGATGGGTCTCACGGTTCAAAGTATAAAACACGCCCAGCAGCACCGCCACGATCAGCCCTGCGCCTGCAAGCCAGCGTGTCGGCTTGCCCGCGGTCATCCCCGTAGCGCTTTCACAAACGCCGCGATCTTTGCCGCATCCTTCACACCGGCAGCACTTTCCACACCAGAAGAGACATCCACCTGACGCGCCCCCGTCATCCGCACGGCTTGAGCAACATTGTCGGGCGTGAGGCCACCTGCAAGCATCCAAGGCTTACGCCAGTACTTGCGGCCCGACAGCAAGCGCCAGTCAAAGGCGAGTCCGTTACCACCCGGCAAATCTGCGCCCTTGGGTGGCTTGGCATCAATCAAAAGCTGGTCGGCAACCTCCTCATAAAGCGCGATCTGCGCCATGTCAGAGGCATCTGCCACGCCCACAGCCTTCATCACAGGCAAGCCATAGCGCGCCTTGACCTCGGCCACACGCTCTGGGCTCTCGTGGCCATGCAGCTGGAGAATATCGAGCGGCACCTGCTCAACAATCGCGTCAAGCGCGGCATCTGATGCATCCACCACAAGCGCAACCTTGGCCAAGCCGACAGGCGCGTCCAAAGCCAGCGCGCGCGCAGTCTCGATGCTCACATTACGCGGAGATTTGGGGAAAAACACAAAGCCCGCATACTGAGCCCCCGCAGCGGCAACAGCGGCCACATCTTCTGGGCGTGTCAGCCCGCAGATTTTCACTCGACTATCCATATCTGCCCCTCAAAGTAAAAAGCGCGGAGCCTGAAGCCCGCGCCCTGATCAATCCGTGGCTTGCTTGGCTCAGCCGGCTTTTTCCAGCAGCGCCAAGACCTCGTCGCCTTTGTCGGCGCTCTCGCTCACACCCTTTACGCGCTTCAGCTCGCTTTCAAGCTTCTTGACTTCGCTGCGGCGGCGGCTCGCTTCGGCGCGGTGCTTGTGCTCGCGCAGCCACTCCCACACAAAGCCCATCAAGAGGCCGGCCAATATGCCGAGAAAGATCACCGCGAAAAGCGGCAGCTCTACGGCAAAGCTCAAACCTGTGGCTTGGGCCAAAGGCTCGGGCAACAAATTGAGTGTCACAAGCTTGGCGTTGGCCAAGGCCAGCGTCACAAGGCACACGGCCAAAGCAGCCAAAACAAGATACCTGATAAAGCGCATTGTTTAGTTTCCGTTCAGTCTGTCTCTCAAGAGTTTGCCCGTTTTGAAGAAAGGCACGTGCTTTTCTTCAACCTCGACAGCCTCGCCTGTGCGCGGGTTGCGCCCTGTGCGGGCATCGCGCTTCTTGACAGAAAAAGCCCCGAAGCCGCGCAGCTCGACACGGTCACCGCGTGACATGGCGTCGATGATTTCTTCAAAAATAGTATTCACAATGCGTTCTACGTCACGCTGAAAAAGGTGCGGATTGTCTTCCGCGATCTTCTGAACAAGCTCCGAGCGGATCATGCGAGTCTGTCTCCCCAGGCAGAAATTTTGTTTTTATGTTCTCTCGACTATAGAAGAAAAATTCGCATGAGGAACCTCAAAGCTTGCTCTGATCACGGAAAAACCAAAGCAAAATCAGGGGTTTTGTGGCCCATCACGGCAAGAAGCAGCCAACCGGGCGGCCGCCAAGGCCCAAACCGGTGGCCCGATGTCGCGCGCCCCTGCCCCGATTCGCCCACCTGTTGGCAAAAGAAAAGGGCCCCGCAACTTGCGCTGCGAGGCCCTCCAAAAGTCTTAAAGCCGGTCTCAGTCGTCAGTCTTGAGCGCCGCGCCGAGGATATCCCCGAGTGATGCGCCGCTGTCTGATGAGCCATACTGCTCCACAGCTTCTTTCTCTTCAGCAATTTCACGTGCCTTGATCGAGAGGCCAAGACGGCGTGTCTTGCTGTCAACATTGGTGACGCGAACGTCCACTTTGTCGCCAACCGAGAAGCGCTCTGGGCGCTGCTCTGCACGGTCACGTGACAGATCGGAGCGACGGATGAAGTTTTTCATGCCTTCATACTCGACTTCGATGCCACCATCTTCGATGGATGTGACCTCAACCGTGATGATCGAACCACGCTTCGTGCCGCCAACAGCTTCGGCAAACTTGTCGCCGCCAAGGCCTTTGATTGAGAGCGAGATACGCTCTTTCTCAACGTCAACTTCCGAAACAACGGCCTGAACCATATCGCCTTTGCGGTAGTTCTGGATCGCGTCTTCGCCGCGCTCGTCCCAAGAGATGTCTGAGAGGTGCACCATGCCGTCGATATCGCCTTCGAGACCGATGAAGAGGCCGAATTCGGTGATGTTCTTAACTTCACCTTCAACTTCTTTGCCCTCTGGGTGCGTTTCCGCAAAGACTTCCCATGGGTTGCGCTGTGTCTGCTTGAGGCCAAGCGATACGCGGCGCTTGGCACCATCGATTTCCAGAACCATAACTTCAACTTCTTGCGAAGTAGAAACGATCTTGCCTGGGTGTACGTTCTTCTTCGTCCAGGACATTTCAGAAACGTGCACAAGACCTTCAACGCCAGCTTCCAGCTCAACAAATGCGCCGTAATCCGTGATGTTTGTCACGCGGCCCATGTGAACGCTCTCAAGTGGGTACTTGGCAGCAACCAGATCCCATGGATCGTCTTGCAGCTGCTTCATGCCGAGGCTGATGCGGTGTGTCTCTTTGTTGATCTTGATAACCTGAACCTTCACAGTCTCGCCGATGGCAAGGATCTCTGATGGGTGGTTCACACGGCGCCATGCCATGTCTGTGACGTGCAGAAGACCGTCTACGCCGCCAAGGTCAACAAACGCACCGTATTCGGTGATGTTCTTGACCACACCGTCAACAGAATCGCCTTCAGCAAGGTTGCCGATAACTTCTGCGCGCTGTTCGGCACGTGATTCTTCAAGGATAGCACGGCGTGATACAACGATGTTGCCACGGCGACGGTCCATCTTGAGGATCTGGAACGGCTGCTTGAGGCCCATAAGGGGGCCAGCGTCGCGCACGGGGCGCACGTCAACTTGTGAGCCGGGCAAGAAGGCCACGGCGCCGCCGAGGTCAACTGTGAAGCCGCCTTTGACACGGCCAAAGATCGCGCCATCGACACGCTCTTCGTCTGCATATGCTTTTTCCAGACGGTCCCAAGCTTCTTCGCGGCGCGCCATCTCGCGTGAGATAACAGCTTCGCCACGGGCGTTTTCAGCCGAGCGCAGGAAGACTTCGACTTCGTCGCCAACAGCGAGTTCAGCGTCTTCACCTGGATTTGCGAATTCTTTAAGATCAACGCGGCCTTCCATTTTGTAGCCGACGTCGATGATGGCTTGGCCCGCTTCAATCGCGATTACCTTGCCTTTGACAACAGAGCCCTCTTCGGGCGTGTCCATTTCGAAGCTTTCGTTCAGAAGGGCTTCAAAGTCTTCCATAGATACAGTGCTGGCCATGTGGCGTTTCATTCCTTTTAAGTGTTTCTGGCCGTGCGGTTGTCTCCGCCGGTCTCTTGGGTTTCGGCCTGCCTGAGGCAGACACTCTCTAGTTGGTCAGACGACTCGGCAAAGACAAAACAAATAGGGCCGGATGTTTCCGACCCTGCTCATAGTGTCCTGCGGTTGATCCGCCTTGTTCGACAAGCGCGCGTATATAACGCACCCGCCCCAAGCGCAAGACCCCAGCGCAGCACGTGCAGGATGCCGCCTTTGCCCGTTGAAGCACCCCGTTGCGAATGCTACGGTTTTATCTTGCACCCCTTAATGAAGACTGTGTTGCTTTGTATACTCTCGGCCTCGCCACAATGGACAATTCCGCCGCCGCCCTCATGCACAATGGCGTGCTGCTGGCCGCGGTCGAAAACGAACGCCTCACGCGCGCCAAAAACGATGGCAGCTTTCCCTTTGAGGCCATCGACGAGGTGCTGCGCATCGCAGGTATCACAGCACAGGATATCGGGCTTGTCGCCGTCTACTGGCAGCCGTGGCGCCTGCGCGGGCGCTCTTTTGGAACATTGGCCAAAATGCTGCGCGCCCCCTCCCAGGCCGCCGCACCAGCCGCGCGCGCGCTCCAGCTCTTTCGGCGCTCAGGCGCAGAAGGTGCCGCGCCCTCAGGCTCGTGGGCCGACCTCTTCCGCCTGCGCCGCAAGCTCATAAGCCGCTACGGCAATATTCCTGCCGCCATCCGCTACTATGACCACCACCTCACCCACCAGCTCTATGCCGAAGCGATGCAAGGCTGGGACAATTGCCTCTCGCTCAGCCTTGATGGCGGTGGAGAAGATGCCTCGACCGTGCTCACAGCCGTGCAAAACGGCACCCGCACCGAGCTGTCGCGCCATCGCTGGCCCAACTCTCTGGGGCATTTCTACTCTGTTTTTACAGGCTATCTCGGCTTTCAGATGCTTGAGGGCGAGTACAAGATGATGGGCCTTGCCCCCTACGGCACGCCCGTCTGGAAAGAGGATATCCTGCGCCACATCCTGCGCTTGCGCAGCCATGGCCGCTACCAGCTCAACACGCGTCTGGCCGACTACCACGGCGCGCGCAGCGGGCGTTATCATGCGCGCCTCAAAGTGCTCTTTGGCCCGCCCCGCGCAGCGGATGAAGAGCCCACCCAAGACCACATCAATCTCGCCGCCTCTGTCCAAGCCGCCTATGAAGAGGCGCTGGCCCATGTGCTCGCCCCGGCGCGCGCAGCCTACCCCGCCCTCAGCCGCGTTGCACTCTCTGGCGGCTGCGCGCTCAACGTCACAGCCAACGGCGCGCTTCTGTCGCGGGGCCTTGTGTCTGAAGTGTCGATCCCCCCGGCCCCCCATGATGCGGGCTGTGCCATCGGCGCGTGTATTGCGGCACACCACGGCACAGCCGTAACCGCTGATAAAGCCGCACTGCGCAGCCCCTACCTTGGCGCCGCGTTTGAGGATGCCGATATCTGCGCCGCCCTTGAAGGCCACATCAAAGAGCTACCCACCCCCCTGCCTGATGCCCAGCTCGCCGAGCAAACCGCAAAACGTCTCGCCAGCGGTCAGATCATCGCATGGTTCCAAGGCGGAGCCGAGTTCGGTCCCCGCGCTCTGGGCGCGCGCAGCTTTCTCGCCGACCCACGTCAGGACAGCATCCGCGACGCCCTCAACGACAAAATCAAAAAGCGCGAGCTCTTCCGCCCCTTTGCGCCCTCCGTTACAGAAGAGGCGGCGCAAGACTATTTCACGCTGGCCCAGCCCAGCCCCTACATGAACATTGTCGCCCCCGTAACCGAGTGCCACCGCGCCGATATCCCCGCCGTCACCCACACCGACGGCTCCGCACGTGTCCACACGGTCAGCCAAGGCGCAAACCCGCTTTATCATGCGCTCCTCAGCGCCTTTGGCCGTGCAACAGGCGTGCCCGTCCTGCTCAACACGAGCTTCAACATACAGGAGCCCATCGTCTACTCACCCGCCGATGCCGTTGCCACCTTCCGCGCCAGTGGCGTCGATGCGCTGGTGATCGGCCCCTATATCATTGCGCGTGAGCAGCTCACATGAGCCGGCTTTTCCTGAGTGTTGACTTTGAAGACCTCTCCCACGATCTGGGCCGCGCCTTTGGTCTCTGGCAAACCCGCCCGCTGCGCCTGAAAGCTCTCAATCGCGCCTACCACACAATCGAGCAGTTTCTAGAGGCCCATGGCGGCGCGCGCGCCACCTTCTTCTGCACAGGCATCATCGCCGATCAGGCGCCAGAGCTCATCGCGCGCATCGCGGCCGATGGCCACGAAATCGCCTGCCACTACCACTTTCACGACCGTATCGATGAAGAGACACCCGAGGCCTTTGAAGCCAACCTGACACGCGGGCTCACAGCCCTGCGCCGCGCCTCAGGCCAGCCCGTGATCGGCTTTCGCGCGCCACAGTTCAGGATTCCACAAAACAGCCCCGCATATTACAACGTGCTGGCGCGTCACGTCACATACGACAGCTCATATCTCTGCGAGACCCCAGAGGCGGCCCGCAGCTTTGCAGCCACACTGGCCGAACCGCTCAAGCTTTTGCCCATCTTCTCGGCCCGCCCGGCACCTGTTGCGCCCAGAATGCGCCTTGGTGGCACCTATCTCAAGCTCTTCCCCCGCGCGGTCAGTGCAAGCCTCATCCGCAAAAGCACCGAGGCTGGCTTGCCGCCTCACATCTATCTGCACCCGCATGAATTTGTCGCTGATGGCAGCTTTGCCTTTTCGCTCAAAGAGCTTGCGCCGCTCGGGCGCGCCAAAGCCGCCTATTGGTACGCGCGCCAGACCCAATGGCACAAGGTCGGCAACCGCTCCTTGCACGCCAAGCTCTCAGCGCTTGCACAGCAGCACGAGCTGGGCGGCAGGCTCGATCAGAACCTCACCACCCTCGCGCTTTGAACGGCCTGTGCCGTTTGCCGTCAGGAATACCGCTCGGGGCCAATCCACTGCGCGTCAGAATACCGATCGCCATGGGCCCAGCCGACAGGCAAAACAGCCTCAATGCGCGCCAGATCTTCACTGGAAAGGTCAACCGCAGCCCCTTGCAAACAATCCTCCAGATGCGCCACCGAGCGTGTTCCGGGGATAGGGATCACATGCTCGCCCTGCGCCAGAAGCCAGGCATTTGCCAAGCCCGCAGCTGACAGCCCCATCTCGGCCGCCAGCACCCGAAAGGCTTTGGCCGCGCGCACATTGGCCTCATAATTCGGGCTCATGAACCGCGGGTTGCCGCGCAAGAAATCAAGCGTCTGCACCGCTTCAAAGCTCAGCGGCCTGTCTGTCAGCAAAGAGCGCCCCACAGGGCTAAACGCCACAAGCGCCGTGCCAAGCTCGCCACAGGCTTGCACCAGCCCCAGCTCAGGCGCACGGGTGCTCAGAGAATACTCCGACTGCACCGCCGTGACATGCGCCACTTTGGCCGCGCGGCGCAGGCTGCTTGGCGCAATTTCAGAAAAGCCAAAGCCCAGTGCCTTGCCTGTTTTCACAATCGCTGCAAGGCTCTCTGTCACCTCTTCAATCGGCACAGCCGGATCACGGCGGTGCACATAGAACAGCCCCACATGATCCACGCCCATACGTTGAAGTGATGCATCAAGTTCACTCTCCAGATGTTTGCGATCATTTCTAAAAATGCGCGCACCACTTGAATCACGCGTGATAGACGCCTTGGTCGCAATCACAAAGTCGCGCTTGGCCTCGGGGTGCTGTGCAAAGTAGCTGCCAATCGCCTCTTCCGAGCGGCCCATCCCGTAGATGTTGGAGGTATCCAGATGCGTCAGCCCAACCTCACGGCAATGGTTCAAGACCGCGTGGCTCGCGGCCTCGCTGGTCGGCCCGTAAAAGTCGGAGAAAGACATCGCGCCATAGCCGATTGCACCAATCTCGGGGCCGTGCTGTCCCAGCTTGCGCAGCTTCATGCGCGCGCCTCCTCGACGGCCGCAATCGCGGCCGCAACAGCCGCCTCAATGCTCAGCTCTGACGTGTCAATCCTGACAGCATCCTCTGCCGCCACCATGGGCGCTTCCGCGCGGCCTGCATCACGTGCATCGCGCTCTTTCACATCGGCCAAAACCGTTTCAAAGCTGGTGTCGTCACCACGGGCCTCAAGCTCTGCAAAGCGCCGTTGTGCGCGCACCTCTGCACTGGCCGTCACAAAGAGCTTGGCCTCCGCATCAGGGCAAATCACCGTGCCAATATCGCGCCCGTCCAGAACAGCGCCGCCGGCCCGCCGCGCAAAGGCGCGTTGAAAGTCGACCAAAGCTGCACGCACCTCACCAATGACAGCCACCCGGCTGGCCGCCTGCGCCACATCGGCGGTGCGCAAGCCCGGCTCCTCCAAATCTTCGGCAGTGAGCGTCTCGGCGGCTTCAAGCGGGTCTACCCCGGCCAGAACCTTGGCACCGACCGCGCGGTAAAGCAGCCCGGTGTCCAAATGCGCAAAGCCAAAGTGAGCGGCAACCGCCTTTGAAATTGTGCCTTTTCCCGCGGCCGCAGGCCCGTCAATCGCAATCGCAAAACTCACAGCTACACCCGTTCTATTGTTGCACCAAGCCCGCCCATCAAGCTCTCGAAAATAGGGAACGACGTCGCAATCGGCCCCCCGTCATCCACCTGCATGGGCGTCTCGCTCGCCATCCCCAGAATAAGGAAGGACATCGCGATGCGGTGGTCCAAACGGCTCTCAACGGTCACACCGCCCGGCACATTGCCATGGCCACGGCCCTCAACGGCCCACCAGTCCTCGCCCTCATCGACAGTCACACCCGCCGCGCGCAGCCCCTTGGCCATCGCGTCAATACGGTCGCTCTCCTTCACACGCAGCTCTTTCACGCCGCGCATCTCGGTGCGCCCCTCTGCAAAGGCCGCAACGACCGAGAGCACAGGGTATTCATCAATCATGCTCGCGGCCCGCGCTGGCGGAACCTCGATCCCCTTGAGGTTGGGCGAGAATTTTGCGCGCAAATCAGCCACAGGCTCGCCGCCCTCTTCGCGCAGGTTTTCATACGTCAGCTCCGCGCCCATCTCGATCAGCGTGGTAAACAGCCCCGCGCGCGTCGGGTTCAGGCCGATGTTGGGCACCAACACATCAGAGCCCTCGGTGATTATCGCGGCGCAGACAGGAAAGGCCGCAGAGCTCGGATCGCGCGGCACAGTGATGTCCTGCGCCTTCAGCTCGGGCTGGCCTTGCAAGCAGATCACACGGCCCTCGGCTGTCTCTTCTGTTTCAATCGTCGCGCCAAAGCCTGCAAGCATCCGCTCGGTGTGGTCACGGGTTGCCTCGCGCTCGATCACCTGGCTTTCGCCCCGCGCATTGAGCGCCGCCAGCAGCACCGCTGACTTCACCTGCGCACTGGGCACAGGCACAACATAGCGCACAGGGGCCGCATCCGCCGCGCCCACAATGGTCATCGGCAAACGCCCGCCGCGCCGCCCGTAGGCCCGCGCGCCAAACAGCGCCAACGGGTCAGTCACCCGCGCCATAGGCCGCCCGTTGAGCGAGGCATCTCCCGTAAAGGTCGCGCTCATATCCGTTGTGGCCATCGCCCCCATAATGAGGCGCACCCCTGTGCCGGAGTTACCGCAATCAATCACGTTTTCGGGCTCGGCAAATCCGCCCACGCCCACGCCCTGTACCCGCCAGTTGCCTTGGCCAAGGTCTTCCACCTCGGCGCCAAAGGCTTGCATGGCGCGCCCCGTATCAAGCACATCCTGACCTTCCAGAAGCCCCGTGATACGGGTCTCCCCCACAGACATAGCCCCCAGAATGAGCGCGCGATGCGAGATCGACTTGTCGCCAGGCACATGGGCCTCGCCAGAAAGGCCGGCGCTCTTGCGAGCCAGCATTGGAATTGGTGCGCCATGTGATGACATATCGGTCCCCGCAAAATTTCTCAGGGGGTTTTAAACGAGGCCGCGCCCAAGGTCTACGCCAAAGGCTCCCTCAGAACCACTGCCCGGGCTCCATCAGACCAAGGTCAAGCAGCTGGCGCGAATGCCACTCAAACGGAACCGAGTTGTGCCAGCGGAATGTCTCGATGTCATAGGTCGAGCCGGGGTTGCGCTTCAGCGCTTTGGCCGTGCGAAACGAGCAGACAGAGGCGGTCAGGTTGTTGTGCCACGGGCAGGCATATGTGTTGTATTCCTCGTCATTGAACGTGTGATCCTCTCTCAGGCGCAGGCCCGCTTTGGCGCGAAACAGCGAAACACGGTCAATCTTGCGGCGCGGCAGCGGCACATGCTCTTCATAGCGCCAGCGCAACCCGCCAAAAAAGTCGAGCTGGCGCTCTTTGGGGTGGTTGTGGTTCGCCGCATCAGGCCGCGCCAATGCATAATAGCCCGTGCGGTCAATGAAGGCGCTGTCGAGCGACACAGCATTCGGATAGCTGTCCAGATCGCCCGCATAAAGATCTACCACATAAGACAGCATCGCATCGCGCCGCTCTTCCGTGTGAAAGGCCAGCATCTCGCCCACAACGCGGGTCTCGCAAAACGGATAAAAGAGATATTCGGCGTTGTAGCAGTAAAATACCCACTGGCCCTCGGCCACATCAATCACCGCGTTCACCGCCCGTTCCAGCCCGCCATCACGGCGCACATCATAGCCCACCCGCACAATCGTGTCGGCCAAATCAGGCGCGAGCGAAAACTCTTTGGGCATAAAGCCGATCACGCGGTGAAAGCCCAGTTGCTGGTGGTGGCGCAACGTGGTGTCCAGCTCGGTCTCGTCTTCGGCAAAAACAAGCGCAAGCGGCCCCTTGGCCAAGAAACCCGCGCCCCCCTTTATGAAGACCTCAAGATCGGAAAAGGTAATCTGCATACTCATAAACCCGTTTTTGTCGCAGAATCGGTTAATTCATCGTGCATTGCAAGTGGGCAGCATTTTCGCTAGTCAGCGGCAAAACCCGCGCACTCAGGAAACATGCTCATGACCAGCCCCAAAAAGCTCTTCATCAAGACCTATGGTTGCCAGATGAATGTCTATGATTCCGAGCGTATGGCCGAGTCCCTGAAGGGCTATGAGCAAACAGATACGCCCGACAACGCGGATATGATCCTGCTCAACACGTGCCACATCCGCGAGAAGGCCGCCGAGAAAGTCTACTCCGAGCTGGGCCGCTACAAAGACCTCAAGACAGCCAACCCTGACCTGAAGATCGGCGTGGCAGGCTGCGTGGCCCAAGCCGAAGGCGCCGAGATCATGCGCCGCCAGCCCATGGTTGACCTTGTCGTTGGCCCGCAAAGCTACCACCGCCTGCCCGAGCTGGAAGCCAAGACGCGCACGGGCGAAAAGGCGCTCGACACCGACTTTCCCATCGATGACAAATTCGAGCACCTCGCCGCCCGTCCCAAGGCTGCGCGCGGCCCCACCGCCTTTCTCACCGTGCAAGAAGGCTGCGACAAGTTCTGCGCGTTTTGTGTTGTGCCCTACACACGCGGCGCAGAAGTCTCCCGCCCTGTAGATCGTATTTTGACAGAGGCCCGCGACCTTGTAGAGCGCGGCGTGCGCGAGATCACCCTCTTGGGGCAGAACGTCAACGCCTACCACGGCTTCGGCGCTGACGGCGAAGAGTCCACCCTCGCCAAGCTCATCTGGCAGCTTGATAAAATCGACGGGCTGGAGCGCATCCGCTTCACAACAAGCCACCCCAACGACATGACCGACGAGCTGATCGAAGCCCACGGCACCTGCGACAAGCTCATGCCATATCTGCACCTGCCCGTGCAGTCAGGCTCCGACAAGATCCTCAAGCGCATGAACCGCAGCCACACCCGCGACAGCTACATGAAGCTGATCGAGCGCATCCGCGCAGCCCGCCCCGACATCCTCATCTCGGGCGACTTCATTGTCGGCTTCCCCGAAGAAACCGACCAAGACCACGCCGATACGCTCGATATCATCCGCGCGGTCAACTTTGGCCAAGGCTTCTCGTTCAAATACTCCCCGCGCCCCGGCACACCCGCCGCCGAGCGCCCCGAGGTTGACGCCGCCGTGGCCGATGCCCGCCTGCAAGAGCTGCAAGCACTCATCGCGCATCAGCAAAAGGTGATCCAGGACACGATGGTGGGCCGCGAACTTGACGTGCTATTTGAAAAGCCCGGAAAATTTGAGGGCCAGATGATGGGCAAGACAGGCTACCTGCACGCCGTGCACGTGAAAAACTGCGACCTGCCCCGTGGCGCCATGGCCCGCGTGCGCATTGTCGAAAGCGTGCGCAACTCGCTGGCAGGCGAACTTGTTAACACATGATTCTCACTTTGCGCTTAAGCTGGGCCAACAGACCAGGCTGAGAGCCGCAAAACAGGGTATCTATTGCTAGAATTGCGCTTTTCGTACAATTTGCCACAAGATATTGTTATTTCTGCGCTTCACAAGCCTCACAATCTTGATAAACTACAACTGTAATAAGTGTCAGACCCATGGCTGCCAAACCATTTTTTCGGGTCTGACCGGGGGTAAGTAACAATTAAGGGACTTTGGCTGTGGCGAATTTGATTTCCAAATCAGTAACAAGCCTTGCCGCCTTTGCATTGGGCGCGGTCATGACCGTGAGCGCCGCAGAAGCACAGCAAGGAACACGCACCGTAACAGGTGAGCGATACGCACCGACAATCTGGGTTGACCCCGATGGATGCGAACACTGGGTGATGGACGACGGCTTTGAAGGCTACATGTCCCCCCACACAACCCGTCAGGGTATTCCGGTCTGCCACCGTGGCAATGTTTGCGGCGTGATGAACTCCGATCAGTTCTTCTCGACCAACAGCCACAACATCAGCGCCTCGGGCCGCGAGAGCCTTGCAGAGTTCTTCCGCAGCGCCAGAGCCACATCCTTCATCATCGCAGGTCACACCGACAGCCGCGCCTCTGATGAATACAACATGAAGCTCAGCTACAACCGCGCCAATGCCGTTGCTGCTGTGGCCAAATCAACAGGCGCCCGCATCGCAGATGTGCGCGGCTACGGGGAGCGTATGCCCGTTGCCTCAAACAAAACGGCAGGTGGTATGAAGCAAAACCGCCGCGTCGAAATCATTTGCGTTCGCTGATAGGGAGCCGGATCATGCTTAAAGTAAAAATCGCAGCGCTCCTGGCCAGCGCACTTCTCGTTTCAGGCTGTGGCGAAGCCGCGGTCGCGGCCCTGTCAGGCGAAGGTGGCCAAGGCCGCGTGAACACAGACAAAACATTCGACTACGGCCAAGGCGCCGAAGAAGAGCACCTGTCCAACCTCGTTGCAGGCATCTGGGTTGATCCGAACGGCTGTGACCACTGGATCATCGATGATGGCATCGAAGGGTACCTCAGCCAGCGTCTTGACCCATACGGCAAGCCCGTCTGCTCAGGCATCGCGCCGCCCAACACGGCCATTGGCCCGTATAAAGGCGACCAAACAATCACTGATCCGCTCTAAACGGGTGGCAATTGTCTCAAAAATCAGTCAGGCCATGGTGCAGCCGCACCGTGGCCTGATGCGTTAAGGGGTTTTCATACGGGCCGTTTGTCCGCCACACACAGATTTGCTCAGGAGCTCAGATTGACCACTTCAACATTGCCGCCCTCTGGCCCCAACGACAGCTCGGCCGACACAAACACAAAGCTTGGCGAAGTCCTCATTGATTTCCCTGACAACCGCCTGCTCATCGAGCTCTGCGGCGAATATGACCGCAACCTGGCTGACATCGAACAAAAGCTTGATGTCCAGATCCTGCGCCGCGGCAACCACCTCGCTGTCATCGGCGAGCCCTTCCAGACAGAAGGGGCCGCCAAAATCCTGCACGCGCTCTATGCCCGCCTCGAAGAGGGCCGCCCCGTCGAGCCGGCCGATATCGACCGCGAGATCCGCATGGACACAAGTGCCGCCAACGCCGCAGCCGCCAAGCCTGCCCCCGCAGGCCAGATGGAGATGTTCAAGTCAGGCCGCGTCGAGATCCGCACCCGCAAAAAAACAGTCGAGCCCCGCACAGAGGCGCAAAAGACCTATGTCGAGAACCTGTTCAAAAACGAGCTCGGCTTTGGCATCGGCCCTGCAGGCACAGGCAAGACCTATCTCGCCGTTGCTGTGGGTGTGAACATGTTCATCGAGGGCCACGTTGACCGCATCATCCTGTCGCGCCCCGCAGTTGAGGCCGGCGAAAAGCTCGGCTACCTGCCCGGTGACATGAAAGACAAGGTCGACCCTTACATGCAGCCGCTCTATGACGCGCTGAACGACTTCATGCCAGCCAAGCAGCTCGCCAAGCTGATCGAAGAAAAGCGTATCGAAATTGCACCCCTTGCCTTCATGCGCGGGCGCACGCTCTCCAACGCCTTCGTGGTGCTGGACGAGGCCCAGAACGCCACGGCCATGCAGATGAAAATGTTCCTGACCCGCCTTGGCGAAGGCTCCCGCATGGTCATCACAGGCGACCGCTCCCAAGTCGATCTGCCCGCCCACATCACCTCGGGCCTCACAGAGGCCGAGCGCCTGCTCAAGCATATCCCCAAGATCAGCTTCAACTATTTCACAGCCGATGACGTCGTGCGCCACCCCCTCGTCGCAGCCATCATCAAAGCCTATGACGCTGATGCACCTCTTGGTTAAGCTCTAAGCCTTCAGGCCCGGCTTGGGGGGAGCGCCCCTGAAGCCGGGCTTTGGAGCAGATCTCATGGCCCTGCTAAACAGCCCACATCCTCAGCAAATTGCTGCGGGCCTTGCTGATCCGTTGCACCTGCGCAAAATCTTCAGCCGCCTCCGCAACAGATGCTGCAGTCCAGAGATCAAACAAAATCTCGCGCGCACGCGGATCGCTGACAAAGCTCTGCACCCAGCCCACAATCACAAGCCGCGCGCCCTCCGTCACAGGCTCGACCCTGTGCAAGCTGTCAGAGGGATACAGGATCAGCTCCCCCTGACCCAACTTCACAGCCCGGTCTTCAAGCCCATCCATAATCACCAGCTCACCGCCCACATAGTCTTCGGGCGGCGTCAGAAACAGGGTGAAGCTCAGGTCCGTGCGCGCCCCATTCATCAGCGCATTGTCCACATGCGCGCCGTACTGCCCCCCACCTTCGGTGCGGCTGACAAGCAACTTGGCAAAGCTTTTGGGGTAGGCCAGCGCCCCGAACACAGGGTGCGCCAAGAGCGCGCGCTCCAGCCGCGCCAACACCGCCTGTGTGTCTGTGCCGTCAGCGGCTTGCTGGTTGTCCTTAACCCGCTTGGCCAGCCGCCCCGCCGTCTTGGCTCCGTCCTCAAACGGCAGCGCCGCCGCGGCCTCAAAGAGCGCGCGCGCCTCCGCTGCGCTCAACACATCAGAGAGCACATGCGCCATTATTTCAGCCTCAGCGCAATAATCTCGGCCCAGCCTGCAGCAACGCTCAGCTGCGAGGGGTCAGATGCGCCCGTCTCCGACGTCAGCGCAGGATAGAGCGCCTCCACCCCATCCAGCTGCGCCAGAACATCAACCCCCGCTTTGGCAAGGCTCACATCGCCCCCGGCGGCAAGAGCTGCGGCCCGCGTGCGCGCCGTCTCATAAAAGCCCCAGCTGTCGCGAAATTCGATCGGTATCTCCACGACCCCGTCGCTCACACCACCATCATATTCCGCCGCCGCCAGCTTGATCAGCTCATGGACCGACAACAGCCTGTCATAGGCCGAAGGCTGCGCGCTCATCACATTGCCCTCAATCGCCGTCATCAAGCTTGCGTAAGCTTCGCGCACAGCGTCAGCGCCCAAATCTCCATTGATCGCTGCCAAAAAGGCTTCCGCCTCTTCTGCAAAGCCTGCGGCCTGATACTCGGCCAAGGCTGGCGCGATATCCTCGTAAAACGCGTGGTGTGACTCCTCCAGATGCGCCTGCGCCGCCGCCGCATCTCCCCCAAGATAAAGCGCCGCCGCAATACGGTAGGTGCCTTCAAAATAGCCCAGCTTGGTCAGAAACGCCGAGGGCCCTTCACTGAGCACAACACCCGCTTCGCCCGCTTCTCCGGCCTCCCCCGCCGAAGCTGTGTTTGCGGCCTCGGCCAAAGCTTTGCCCACAAAGATATCAGCACTGTCAAAAGGCTGGGCCACAGCCATACCGGCGAGTGTGGCAAGTGCAATGCGCTTAGGGGTAATCAGCCTTGGGGCTGCTATGGGGGCTTTCGTCATGGGGCTATCCTTTCGTGCGACTCAATACCTGACTATTTTTATCAGTTATTAAAATTCCCGCACCGACGTCAAGCAATTTTCTTTATTCAGACCTCACAACACGTTAAGGCGCAGCCATGTTGATTGATCTCATCCTTGAAGACACCCGCTGGCAAGACGCTGGCCTCGCGCCACTCGCCGAAGCTGCGGCAACTGCAGCCCTGCTCCACCTTGGCCTCAGCCCGAGCGCGTTTGAAATAGCCTGTCTCGCCTGCGACGACGCGCGCATCGCCACGCTCAACACCGAGTTCCGCGACAAGCCGACCGCCACCAATGTGCTCAGCTGGCCCGAGACAGACCTTGCCCCGGAAACACCGGGCGCACGCCCCGCGCTGCCCGAAGTCGAGGTTGATGGCTTTGAAGATGCTGGATTTTTAGGCGATATCGCCATCGCCTATGAGACCTGCGCGCGCGAAGCGGCCGATCAGGGCAAGAGCTTTGACGCCCATGTCACTCATTTGATCGTGCATGCGACCCTTCATTTACTGGGCTATGACCACCTGCGTGACCAAGATGCCACGCTTATGGAAACGATTGAGGCAGAAATACTTGGCAAAATGGGCATTGCTAACCCATATTAGACGGGTTACGCGGAAATTCCCGCAAGGTAAGGTATAATGGGCGACAGCAAAGACGGATCTTCTAGCGCAGCGCTTCGCGCGCAGCCTCAGGCAACAATCAGTTCAACACCAGAGCCGACCGAGCCACCCACCCCGACATCAAAGGCCAAATCAGGCTTTCTGCGGCGCATCATCAGCGCCTTGTCCCCGTCTGACGCGGGCGGCAAACCTGCGACATCCCAAAGCAGCCCCAGCACCAACATCGCCCACGGCGTGCTTAACCTGCGCCGCATGGCGGTTGAGGATGTGATGGTGCCATCGGCTGATATCATCGCCGTGCCTTCAACCATCAGCAAAGACGAGCTGGTCACAGTGTTCCGCGAGAGCGGCCTCACCCGCCTGCCCGTCTATGAAGACACGCTCGACAGCCCCATCGGCATGGCCCACCTGAAAGATTTCGCGCTCCAGCATGGTTTCAACGGAACCTCCAAAAGCCCCTTCGTGCTCAAGGATATGCTACGTCCGCTCATGTTTGTTCCACCCTCCATGCCCATCGGCGTGCTGCTGGCCAAAATGCAGGCCGAGCGCAAGCATATGGCCCTCGTGATTGATGAATACGGCGGCGTTGACGGCCTCGTCACCATCGAAGACCTCATCGAGCAGGTCGTTGGCGAGATCGAAGATGAACACGACGCCGAAGAAGACGTCTATTTCACCCAAGACAAAAAAGGCGGCTATCTGGCGCTGGCCAAAACACCGCTGGATGAATTCGAGCAAGAGATCGGCCTCACCCTGACAGATGTAGATGAAGTCGACAGCGAAGAGGTCGACACTCTCGGCGGCCTTGTTTTCATGCTGACAGGCCGCGTGCCTGTGCGCGGCGAGGTGGTCAAACACCCCGAAGGCTTCGAGTTTGAAGTCGTCGATGCCGACCCGCGCCGCATCAAGCGCTTGCGCGTGCGCTTGCCCGGTCATGCCGAGCGCGCGGCCAAAACCGCTGCCGCACTGGCAGATAAAAGCAGCAATGCGGCAGCCACTTAACGTGATGCCTTGGCTTTCGGGCCTGTCTCTGCGCGCTCAAATGGGCCTCGCGGCGCTTGCTGGTTTTGTCACCTCGCTTGGCCTTGCGCCCTTTGCCCTCTGGCCGCTGGCGCTTGTGGCACTGGCCTGCGTCTTCCTTGTGGTGTCAGCAGCCCCCAGCCGCCGCGCCGCCGCCTTCACAGGCTGGGCCGCAGGCACGGGCTATTTTGCCTTCGCACTCATCTGGCTCATCGAGCCTTTCATGGTCGATCCGTGGCGCCACGCATGGATGGCGCCTTTTGCGCTGTTCTTCATGTCGGCAGGCCTTGCGCTCTTTTGGGGGCTGGCCACAGGCTTTGCCCACGCGCGCGGCCGCTTGGCCTTCATCGGTGCGCTCACATTGGCAGAAGTGGCGCGCAGCTATCTCTTCACAGGCTTTCCCTGGGCGCTCCTCGGGTATCTCTGGTCTGAAAGCCCGCTGGCCATCTACGCCGCCTACATCGGTCCCCACGGGCTCACTCTCGTCGCGCTGCTCACAGCTGTCTCCCTCGCCACGCGCCCCCTGCGCGCAGCTTTCTTGGGCTATGCCCCCTTCGCCGCTGTGCTGGCCGCTCTCGCGCTTGCTCCCCAGCTCCACCAAGACACACGCGCCAGCGCCACCGCGCCTCTGCTGCGCCTCATACAGCCCAACGCGGCCCAGCACGAGAAATGGGACCCGGCACTTGTTCCCGTCTTCTTTGAGCGCCAGCTTGGCTTCACAGAAGCTCCAAGCGCCACAGGCCAGCGCCCAGATCTTATCATCTGGCCCGAAACCGCCGTGCCCTGGACATTGGAGCGCGCCGACACAGCGCTCGACATGGTCACCCAAGCCGCAGCTGGCACGCCCGTGGTCCTTGGCATCCAGCGCTTTGATGCACGACGCCTTTACAACTCGCTTCTCTTGCTCGACGGCACAGGCGCGCAAGCCGCCCTCTATGACAAACACCACCTCGTGCCCTTTGGCGAATATATCCCCTTTGGCGACTCTCTGGCGCGCTTTGGGCTGCGGGGCTTCGCCGCGCAAGAGGGCAACGGCTACTCCGCAGGCCCGGGCCCGCGGCTGATCGAGCTGCCGCGCATCGGTGCCGCACTGCCGCTGATCTGCTATGAAGCCGTTTTCCCGCAAGATGTGCGCGCCGCCCCCGCGCGGCCGCAGCTGCTGTTGCAGATCACCAATGATGCTTGGTTTGGCCGTTTCTCCGGCCCCCAGCAGCACCTCTCCCAAGCGCGTATGCGCGCCATCGAGCAAGGCCTGCCACTTGTGCGCGCCGCCAACACAGGCATCTCCGCCGTGATCGACGCACAAGGGCGTGTCACGGCCTCTCTGGCGCTCGGCGAGGCTGGCTTTGTCGACGCCCGCCTCCCCGCCCCGCTGCCGCCCACGTTCTACAGCCACACAGGCGACTGGCCCGTCCTCGCTCTGGCTCTGCTCCTCATGGCGGCCTCTTGGCAACGCCCCCGCACAACCCGTACGCGCGACCCTAAATCACGTTGACAACTGCACGCAGGCAAGCGACTGACGATCTCACATAACGAGCAAATCGCCCTCCCAACGGCTTCCTGACGGGACGGTATAACAACACCGGAGCACTTTCATGGCACGTAACAACTATATTTTCACCTCGGAATCCGTTTCCGAAGGCCACCCGGATAAAGTCTGCGACCGCATTTCAGACGCCGTCCTTGACGCCTTTCTCGCCCAAGAGCCCGAAGCGCGTGTGGCCGCCGAAACCTTCGCCACAACCAACCGTGTGGTCATCGGCGGCGAAGTCGGCCTCTCCGATCAAGCCAAACTCGCCGAATACATCGGCAAGATTGATGGCATCGCGCGCGACTGCATCAAAGACATCGGCTATGACCAAGAGAAATTCAGCTGGAAAACCTGCGAAATCACCAACCTCCTGCATGAGCAGTCAGCCCATATCGCCCAAGGCGTAGACGCCTCAAGCGACAAGGAAGAAGGCGCAGGCGACCAAGGCATCATGTTCGGCTACGCCTGCACCGAGACAGACGCGCTCATGCCCGCGCCGATCCAGTTTGCCCATGCGATCCTGCGCCGCCTGGCCGAAGTGCGCAAAGACGGCACCGAGCCAACGCTCGGCCCCGACGCGAAGAGCCAGATCTCGGTTGTCTACAAAGACCGCAAGCCCGTGGGCATCAGCTCGATTGTGCTCTCGACCCAGCACCTCGACGAAAACATGACATCCCAAGACGTGCGCGCCGTTGTCGAGCCCTACATTCTCGAAGTGCTCCCCGAAGGCTGGATCATGCCCGAGACAGAATGGCACGTGAACCCGACAGGCAAGTTTGTCATCGGCGGCCCCGATGGGGACGCAGGCCTGACAGGCCGCAAGATCATCGTCGACACCTACGGCGGCGCAGCGCCCCACGGCGGCGGCGCGTTTTCAGGCAAAGACCCGACAAAGGTTGACCGCTCGGCGGCCTACGCCGCGCGCTATCTCGCGAAAAACGTGGTCGCCTCAGGCATGGCCGAGCGCTGCACCCTGCAGCTCAGCTACGCCATCGGCGTGAGCAAGCCTTTGTCAATCTACGTTGACACCCACGGCACAGGCGAAGTCGATGACGCCGCCATCGAACGCGCCGTTGCCCAGTGCATGGATCTCACGCCCCGCGGCATCCGCGAGCACCTTGAGCTCAACAAGCCGATCTATGCGCGCACCGCCGCCTATGGCCACTTCGGCCGCGCCCCCGAGGCCGACGGCGGCTTCTCATGGGAGCGTACAGACCTTGTCGAGGCGCTCAAAAAAGCCGTCTAATCATCGAGCAAACCAAGACAGACCAAAGGCGCAGGGATCCCCCTGCGCCTTTTTGCATGCCCCCGCAGCGCCTCGCACAGGCTGATTGCACCGCGCCCGCTTTCGCGCTAAAGCCCGCCCATGAGCAAAAACACACCCGAAAACCACCCCTCAGGCGCCCCGTGGCGCAACTTCTATGGCCGTTTCAAAGGCAAGGGCCTGCGCCCCTCCCAGGAAGGCTACCTTGAGGAAGACCTGCAAGATCTCTCCCCCGGCGCAGTCGGCTGGGAAGAGAACCCCGAGCGCACCCCCCTTGATCTTGAGGCGCTCTTTGGCGCGCGTGATATCTGGCTTGAAGTCGGCTTTGGCGGCGGTGAGCATATGGTGCACCAAGCCACTCAAAACCCCGATGTCGGCTTTATCGGCTGTGAACCCTATATCAACGGGGTGGCCATGCTCCTGGGCAAAATCCGCAACGCCAAATGCGACAATATCCGCATCCACCCGGGCGATGCGCGCGACATGTTTGATGTCTTGCCCGACGGATGCCTGTCCCGCGCCTTCCTGCTCTACCCTGACCCGTGGCCCAAAAAGCGCCACCACCGCCGCCGCTTTGTCACGCAGGAACATCTCGTGCCACTGGCCGCCAAGCTCAAAAGCGGAGCCATCTTTCGCGTCGCCACCGACATCCCCGACTATGTGCGCCAAACCCTCGAAGAAGTGCCAAAAGCAGGCTTCGAATGGCTCGCAGAAGCGCCCGAAGACTGGCGCAAACCTTGGGCAGACTGGATTTCAACGCGCTATGAGCAAAAAGCCCACCGCGAGGGGCGCACGCCCCACTACCTGACCTTCCGCAAAATCTGAACTGGGACGCAGACGTGTCTGCCACAAAGAAAAAGGGGCGCAAGCTGCGCCCCGTCTAAACTTGTAACCAACACGAACCGAAGCTGTAACCATCGACGGGGCGACTTACCTTGCGCGTCTTTTCGGCTCTTCAGTCTGTGACGCAAGACCGTTTTACCCCCAAGAGCTTAACGGCTGGTAAACACACGCGTTTTTTCTTTCTTTTTGCCCCAAATATCCCGGGGGAAGGGGCAAAAGCGCAGCTTTTGACGCTGGGGGGGCTGGCCCCCCGCTCAACCAGAGCCAAGCAAACAGGCTTTTAAAAGGCCAGGCCCGAACGCAAACGCGCGGGGCTTTGCCCCGCGCGTTGGTCGGATTTGCGTCAGCAAATTCGAAAGGTTTCAGAGGTTGTCCTGCTGCGGCATCCCCAGCACATGGAAGCCCCCGTCCACACGGATAATCTCACCGGTGGTGAACGCCCCCGCATCTGAAGCAAGGTAAACAGCCGTTCCGCCCACCGCCTCCAGCGTTGCATTGGAGCGCAGTGGCGCGTTCTTGTCGGTGTGCTTGAAGGTGGCACGCGCGCCGCCGATAGCCGCCCCCGCCAAAGTCTTCATCGGGCCGGGGCTGATCGCGTTCACGCGGATGCCTTCAGGGCCGAGATCGTTCGCCAGATAGCGCACCGTGGCTTCCAAAGCAGCCTTCGCCACGCCCATCACGTTGTAGTTGGGAGTGACCCGCGTTGAGCCCATATAGGTCAGCGTCAGAAGCGTGCCGCCATTCTCTTCCATCATAGGGTGCGCGCGCCGCGCCACCTCGATAAAGGAGTATGCCGAGATATCCATGGAGTTTTTGAAGTTGTCCCGCGAGGTGTTCAAAATACGCCCCGTCAGCTCGTTCTTGTCGCTATAGGCAATCGCATGGACAACAAAGTCGAGCGTGCCCCAGCGGTCTTCAAGCTGGGCAAATGCCGTATCCAGCGAGGCATCATCCGTCACATCGACATCAACCATAAAGTCGCTGCCCACGCTGGCGGCCAGTGGCTCAAGCCGCTTGCCAAACGCCTCACCCTGGTAGGTAAACGCAAGCTCGGCGCCCGCCTCTGCCATCGCTTTTGCAATTCCCCAAGCGATAGAGCGCTCGTTCGCGACGCCCATAATCAGCCCGCGTTTTCCATCCATAGCGCCCATATACTTATCCTTTAAACTTCGACAAAATCATCGAGCCGTTGGTTCCGCCAAAGCCGAACGAGTTGGTCATCACGCTATCAAGACCTGCATTTTCGACGAGGGCCGTCGCAATCTCGCCCTCGCGAATGGCTGGGTCGAGGGTTTCCACGTTGATGCTGGGGATGATGAAATCATGTTCCAGAGCCAGAAGGCAGTAGATCGCCTCCTGCGCGCCTGTCGCGCCTTGGCTGTGGCCCGTCATCGACTTGGTCGATGAAATCACCGGCTGTTTGATCCCGTCAAAGACGCTGCGCACCGCTTCCACTTCGCCGACATCGCCCACAGGCGTGGAGGTGCCGTGTGCGTTGATGTAATCAACCTGCCGCCCCTCGGGCAGCGTGGCCAGCGCCAGCTTCATCGCGCGCATGCCGCCCTCACCCGACGGCGCAACCATGTCAGCCCCATCCGATGTCGCGCCATAGCCCGTCACTTCGGCGTAGATCTTCGCGCCGCGCGCCTGCGCATGGCCCAGCTCTTCGAGCACAAGGATGCCGCCGCCGCCGCCAATGACAAAGCCGTCACGGTTCGCATCAAACGCGCGCGAGGCTTTCTCGGGCGTGTCGTTATATTTGCTGCTCATCGCGCCCATAGCGTCAAAGAGGCAGCTCAACGTCCAGTCCAGCTCTTCGCCACCGCCCGCAAACATGATGTCCTGCTTGCCCATCATGATCTGCTCGGCCGCGTTGCCAATGCAATGCAGGCTGGTCGAGCAGGCGCTCGTGATCGAATAGTTGATCCCCTTGATCTGATAGGCCGTCGACAGGTTCGCCGACACGGTCGAACACATCGTCTTGGGCACAGCAAATGGCCCGATGCGCTTGGTCGCGCCCGAGCTCAGCACCGCCTGATGCGCTGCAAGCATGGCCGATGTCGAAGGCCCGCCAGAGCCTGCCACAAGCCCTGTGCGCTCGTTGATCACATCACCGGGCTCAAGCCCCGCATCGGCAATCGCCTGCCCCATCGCAATATGCGCATAGGCCGCACCCGGCCCCATAAAGCGCAGCGTGCGCTTGTCGACATGGTCGGCCACATTCAGCTTCACATTGCCCGCAATACGGCTGCGAAAGCCGTGCTCGGCCATATCCTCGTTAAATGTAATGCCCGACTTGCCTGCCTTCAGCGAAGCCAGCACTTCATCTGCATTGTTCCCGATGGATGAGACAACGCCCACCCCTGTAACGACCACTCGGCGCATGAGCACCTCCTGTTAAATTTGCTTACGCTTTTCTAGGGCATTGGCAGGGGAAAGTGCAAGACGCGTTGCACCCCGCACAATCGGCGCAGACCCTGCCCAAAAGCAAAAAGAGGCCCGCAGGCCCCTTTCCGTCTTCATATCAGCAAACGCCTCAGCTCTCGCTCAGCGCCACTTTCATATCTTTCACCTCATAGATCACTTCGCCATCGGCCTCCACGATCCCGTCAGCCACCCCCATGGTCAGGCGGCGGGTCTGGATCGCTTTGGTGAAGTCGATCTTGTAGGTCAGCATCTTACGGTCAGGGCGCACCATGCCCTTGAGCTTCACTTCGCCCACGCCCAGCGCATAGCCGCGCCCCAGCCAGCCGCGCCAGCCAAGGTTAAAGCCTGTCAGCTGCCACAAGCCGTCAAGGCCAAGACAGCCCGGCATAATGGGGTTGCCGGGGAAGTGGCAGTCAAAGAACCAAAGGTCAGGTTTGATATCAAACTCCGCCAGCACATGGCCCTTGCCATGCGCACCACCATCATCCGAAATCTCGGTGATACGGTCCATCATAAGCATGGGCGGCTCGGGAAGCTGGGCGTTGCCCTCACCAAAAAGCTCGCCGCGCGCGCATTTGAGCAAATCGTCACGGTCAAAACTGCTGGGGTATTGAGCCATCTGAGGGGCTCCTTTCTGTCTTGATATCATAGCGTTCTGTTTTCTTTAACACCCCGCCCAAGGGCCATGCAAGAGCGCGCCGCGCCCCCGCCCCCTGTCCAAGTTGCGAAGCATTCTCACTATGGCTTGAAAGCACCACAGTTTTCACCCTATATTAAGAGCAAGGCAGCGCCTATCGTGGCGCAGCACAAAAGGAAGCAAGACGCGCGCATGACTTTACCAACCGCCCCCACGCCCGCAGAGCGCAGCACCAAATGGCTTGCCACAAAGGGCCTGCGCCCCACGCGCCAGCGCCTTGCTTTGGCCGAGCGTCTTGTGGGCGATGGCAAACACCGCCACGTCACAGCCGAAAGCCTGTTTGATGCCTCCAAAGGCGCGGGCGACACTGTGTCGCTGGCCACGGTCTACAACACATTGCGCGCATTCTGCGACGCGGGCCTCATGCACGAGATCACGGTAGACGGCAACAAAAGCTACTTTGACACCAACACATCAGAGCACCCCCACTTCTTCTGGGAAGACACAGGCGAGCTCACCGATGCCTCTACCGAGCGCATGGACATCACCAACCTGCCCAGCGCCCCCGCCGATGCCGAGATAGCCTCGGTCGACGTGGTCATCCGCCTGCGCCGCACCTAAGCACGGCTTGACGCCCCCCTGACACTGCCGCACAACTCTCCCAACTTCAGGGAGAGATAACCAATGCGCGCCATCACCTATTCCGCTTTCGGCCCTGCCGCCGATGTGCTCAGCCTCACAGATATCGAAACACCAACGCCCCAAGCAGGCGAAGTCCTTGTGCGTCTGGCGCTCTCGGGGGTGAACCCGTCGGATGTAAAGGCCCGCGCAGGTGGCCGCCCCGGCGTGACCAAACCGCCCTTCCCCCAGATCATCCCCCATTCCGACGGTGCAGGCATCATCGAAGCGGTCGGCGCAGGTGTAGACGCGCACCGCGTGGGCGAGCGCGTCTGGGTCTGGAACGGCCAGTGGCAGCGCGCCCAAGGCACCTGCGCCGAATACATCGCCCTGCCCGCAGCCCAAGCCGTGCCGCTGGGCGCGCACAGCTTTGAAACAGGCGCATCCCTCGGCATCCCTGCGCTGACAGCCGCACATTGCGTGCTGGGCGGCGGCCCGGTCGAAAACAAAACCGTGCTTGTCTCGGGCGGCGGTGGCTCTGTCGGCTTTATGGCCGTCCAGCTCGCCAAATGGGCTGGCGCACGCGTGATCGCGACAGCCTCCACTGGCCCTTCGGCAGATCAAGCCCAAGCCGCTGGTGCTGATCTGGTGCTTGACCACCGCTCCCCCACGCTTGCCGACGACATCTTGCAAGCCACCTCAGGCAACCTGATCTACCGCGCCGTGGAGTGTGAATTCGGGGCCAACATCGACACTTTGGCAGCGGTCATGGCCCCCAATGGCACCATCGCGGCCTATGGCTCTGCTGTGAACATGGCACCGACCCTGCCCTTTGGCCCACTTCTCTTCAAAGCCATCAAGATCGACATCGCGCTGATCTACATTCTGCCCGACGCCGAGCGCAAAGCGGCGATTGAGCACATTCACCGCGCTCTGAGTGAAGGCGCGCTCACCGCGCGGGTGCACAAACTGTTTGATCTTGCCGATGCAGCCAAAGCGCATGAAGCCGTTGAAGCCGCCAACCGCTACGGCGCAATCCTTGTTAAGACAAGCTGACACCCCCGCGCGGTGTGTTGACTTAACAAAGCCTTAAATCAAGGGCAGATCAGGCGGTGCACGCCCGGTGCACGCGCGGTGCACGCACATCACCCCCCCTCTTGCGGGAGGCATTTGCGCCGTTAACCCGACCGTGCGCCGCGCGATTTCGGGGCTTTTTTGGCCCCTGCCCCTTGACCTTCCCTGCCTGAAGGCCCCATCTGAACACCAGATAAACGCGAACACCAAAGGGGACCTCTCATGGCTTTTGAACTTCCAGATCTTCCATATGCACACGACGCTCTTGCAGCCCACGGCATGTCCGCCGAAACGCTCGAGTTCCACCACGATTTGCACCACAAAGCCTATGTCGACAACGGCAACAAGCTGATCGCCGGCACCGAATGGGACGGCAAAACGCTGGAAGAAATCATCGTCGGCACATATGATAAATCATCTGTCGCCCAGAACGGTATTTTCAACAATATCAGTCAGTTGTGGAACCACAACGAATTCTGGCACATGATGAGCCCGACCAAAACAGCCATGCCCGGCGAGCTGGAAAAAGCCATCACCGAGAGCTTTGGCTCCGTTGACAAATTCAAAGAAGACTTCGCCGCAGCTGGCGCGGGTCAGTTCGGCTCGGGCTGGTGCTGGCTCGTGAAAAACGCCGACGGCTCACTCGCCGTCACCAAGACAGAAAACGGCGTAAACCCGCTCTGCTTTGGCCAGACAGCGCTTCTGGGCTGCGACGTGTGGGAGCACAGCTACTACATCGATTTCCGCAACAAACGCCCTGTCTACCTCACCAACTTCCTCGACAATCTGGTGAACTGGGAAAACGTGGCCAGCCGCCTCGGCTAAGCCTCTGTAAAAAAAGACATTTGAAGCGCCTCGCAAGCCAGCCTTGCGGGGCGCTTTTTCGTTTGGCGCTTGCCTTACGGCCCCGCCAAGCCTATCTGCGCCCAAACCGTTCCTGTGAAAGTTATGCTCAAATGCGCGCGCGTCTGCCTGTCTTTTTCATCGTCATGACCGTGGTCATTGACGCTATGGGCATTGGCCTAATCGTGCCTGTGATGCCAGAGCTTATTCAGGAGGTGCGCGGTGGCACACTCGCCAACGCAGCCCTTTGGGGCGGCATTCTGGCCACGTCTTTCGCCGTCATGCAGTTTCTCTTCTCGCCCTTGCTTGGCGCGCTCTCTGACAGGTTTGGCCGCCGGCCCGTCCTGCTTGTTAGCCTTTTGGTCATGTCTGCGGATTACGTTGTTATGGCACTTGCTGGCTCTATCTGGCTTTTGCTCGCAGGGCGCCTTGTTGGCGGCATCACAGCGGCGACACATAGCACCGCCATGGCCTATATGGCCGATGTCTCCGAACCCCATGAAAAAGCCGCCCGTTTCGGGCTGATCGGCGCGGGGTTTGGCATCGGGTTCATTATCGGGCCTGTGCTGGGCGGTTTGCTGGCTGATTTCGGCACGCGCGCGCCTTTTTGGGCCGCCGCCGCTCTGGCGCTTCTGAACGCCATACTCGGCTTTATCGTGCTGCGCGAAACGGTGACCGCCGAGAAGCAGCGCCGCTTTGAGGGGTCACGTGCCAACCCCTTTGGGGCGCTGCGTTCGGTCGCGCGCTTTGACGGGCTCAAAATACTGCTGGTGGTGTTTTTCTTTTTCAACATCTCCACCCACGTCTACCCCGCCGTCTGGGCCTATTTTGTCACCGAGCGTTTCGCATGGGCCCCCAGCACCATCGGCCTCAGCCTTGGCCTGTACGGCATCGGCTTTGCACTGGCCCAAGGGCTTCTTGTGCGCCCCGCCATCCGTATTCTGGGGGAGCGCCGCGCAGTTGTGACAGGCATGTGCTTTAACATCGCCTCGTTCCTTTTGCTCACCCTCGTCACAAACGGCACCTTGCTGTTGTGGCTCATCCCGCTCTTCTCCATCGGCGCCATCGCCATGCCCGCCCTGCAAGGTGCCATGTCGCAAGCCGCGCCAAACAACGCCCAAGGCGAGCTGCAAGGTGTGCTTGGCTCTCTGTCGTCGCTCTCCATGATCGTTTCCCCCCTGATGATGACACAGGCCTTTGCCTATTTCTCCCGCCCCGAAGGCACGCTCTATTTGCCCAGCGCGCCCTTTCTTTTGGCCGCGCTCATCATGGGGTTCGCCCTCATCCTCTACATCACCGACAGAACAGCCCGCAAAATCCAGAACGCGACGTAACGACGTCGCCTTTCAGGCTTGCAGCCGCAGCCAAGGCTTGTCAGGCTCCCTTGAAAAGGGAGAGTCATATGACAACAATCAAAGCCGCTGTTTGCCACGAATTTGGCAAACCCCTCACAGTCGAAGCCGTCGAGCTGCGCGCGCCCCAAAGTGGCGAAGTCGAAGTCAAACTCGACGCAGTTGCAATCTGCCACTCCGACATCTCCTATGCCGAGGGCGCATGGGGCGGCTCTCTGCCTGCCGTCTATGGCCACGAGGCCGCAGGGCGCATCACCGCAGTGGGCGCTGGCGTCAAAGGCTTCAAGACTGGCGACAGTGTCATTGTCACGCTCATCCGCGCTTGCGGCACCTGCCCCTCCTGTGCTGGCGGCAAACCCGTGATCTGCCAAACCCCCTATGATGGTGACCACGGCCCCCTCAAAACAGCCGATGGTGGCAAGCTGCATCAGGCCATGGCCTGCGGTGCCTTTGCCGAAAAAGTTGTGGTTGATCAGAGCCAGATCGTTGTGATTCCTGAAGATATGCCCAAAGACGCCGCCGCGCTCATCTCTTGTGGCGTCATCACAGGCGTGGGTGCCGTGGTCAACGCAGCCCAGCTGCGCGCAGGTCAGGATGTCGTGGTCATCGGCGCAGGCGGCGTTGGCCTCAACGCGATCCAGGGCGCACGCATCGCAGGCGCACGGCGCATCGTGGCCGTCGACATGAGCGAGGAAAAGCTCGCCGTTGCCAAAGAGTTCGGTGCAACCGATGGGGTGCTTGCAACGCAAGAAAAACCTTGGCGCGCCGCCAAAGACGCCATGGGCCGCGGCGCTGACGCGGTGCTTGTCACAGTCGGCTCTGCCCGCGCCTACGACGAGGCCCCCCGTTACCTTGCCTATGGCGGAAAAGTCGTCATGGTAGGAATGCCAGCCACAGGCGCAGCCTCAACCTATGAAGCAGGCAATTTCGCGGCTGTTGGCCAGTCTATGGTCGGCTCCAAAATGGGCGATGCCGTCATCCAGCGCGACATTCCATGGATGGTCGATCTCTACGGTCAGGGCCGCCTCAAACTCGATGAGCTGATCTCGAACCGCTATACGCTCGAAGACATCAACGAAGCGATTGCCGACACTAAGACAGGCACGGCCAAGCGCAACGTCATCGTCTTTTAAGCGCTGAAGGGAAGATCCTATGCCAGAGACGTTGATAGAAGACGAAGGCCGCGTTTTGCGCGCAAACGGCCAGCGTTTTCATGCGGTCTGGCTGCATCATAACGCTGGCCAGCCTCATGCCCCACTGGCCAGCCCCGCAGGCACGGTCACGCTCAGCGCCGCGCAGGTAGAGGGCGACAGTGTCACTGTCACCTTCGCCCCCACAGGCAACACGGCGCAATTTGCGCTGGCCTGGCTCAAAGACCATGCCTACGACACGCCCAAAGAGCGCTCAAAAGGCCATATGCCGGCTGGCAGCACCCCATGGGGCAAAGGGCTGCAATCAGCCTTGCCCACAGCCCCTATCGGCGCTGTCGTGGCCTATGAGGCCTCACAACTGAGCTGGCTTGATGCCATGCGCACCTATGGCTTTGCCAAAGTGACAGAAGCAGGCGCGCCAGATGACGCCATAGCAAAGCTCATCGCGCTCTTTGACAGCGCACCCGACAGCCAGAGCATAGGCCTTGCCCCCAACACCTCACCAAGCACAGACGCGCCCTATCATGAGCAGCCCCCCGGCCTCAAAGCGGTTGCCAGCCTTGAGCCATGCCAGATCACCTTGGTAGATGGCTTTGCCTGCGCCATCAGGCTGGCCCGGGAAGACCCCGAGGGCTTCGCAGCCCTCACCGCACATTCTGCGCGCTTTGAAAGCCCTGAAGAGGGCGCAGCTCTGCGCCCGATCATAGATATGAGCCCCGAAGGCACATTGCGCGCCATCCGCCACAGCCCGGAGGCGCTTGCGCCCCTGACAGAGGTGCCTTTTGACGCAATGGAAACCTTCTACCGCGCCTATCAACGCTTCACAGAGCTGACATCCAGCCCCGAAATGGCCCTCCATGTCCCCCTTGCAAGCCAAGAGGCCCTTCTCTTTGATAACACCCGCGTGCTTCACGCCCTGCCCCCTCAAACCACGCTCAAAGCCCGATATGCCAACAAAGACGCATTGCGCGCTGCGCTGGCGCGCCTTGAAACCATGATATGACCCCTCAGCAACCCCACCCAAGCGCGCCTGCGCCAGATAGCTTTTAGGAGCCGAACACATGCACCTCAAAGACCTCGATATCATCGTAACAGCCCCCCCCGCGCCCGGCTGGGGCGGGCGCTACTGGATCCTGGTCAAAGTCACGACCGACACAGGCATTGTGGGCTGGGGCGAGTGCTACGCCAGCACAGTTGGCCCAGATGCCATGCGCGCGGTGATTGAGGATGTGTTTGCCCGCCACATGGAAGGCGAGAACCCGGAAAACATCGAGCTGATGTTCCGCCGTGTTTACTCGTCCGGCTTCACCCAGCGCCCGGACCTTACGGTCATGGGGGCCTTTTCGGGCCTCGAGATCGCGTGCTGGGATATCTTGGGCAAAGCACGCGAGCGGCCTGTCTACGCGCTCCTTGGCGGGCGTATGAACGAGAAAATCCGCACATACACCTATCTCTACCCGCTTGAGCACCATGATATGGACAGCTTCTTTATCGATCCTGACGCAGCGGCTGAAAGCGCGATCGACTGCGTCGAGCGTGGGTACACCGCGGTCAAATTTGACCCTGCTGGCCCCTATACGCTGCGCGGCGGCCATATGCCTGCAATGAGTGATATCTCCATGTCTGTGGCCTTCTGCAAAGCCATTCGCGAAGCGGTGGGCGACAAGGCCGACCTCTTGTTTGGCACGCATGGCCAGTTCAACACAGGCGGCGCAATTCGTCTTGGCCAAGCGATCGAACCCTACTCGCCGCTGTGGTATGAAGAGCCGACACCGCCAGACAACATCGAAGACATGGCCCGCGTGGCCCGCAATGTGCGCATTCCTGTCGCCACAGGCGAAAGAATGACAACCAAAGCCGAATTCGGCGCCGTGCTGCGCGCAGGCGCTGCCGAAATCCTTCAGCCCGCTTTGGGCCGCGCAGGTGGCATCTGGGAGATGAAAAAAGTCGCCGCCATGGCCGAATGTTACAACGTGCAAATGGCCCCTCATCTCTACGCAGGGCCCATCGAATGGGCCGCCAACCTGCATCTGGCGACGTCTATTCCCAACTTGCTGCTCGCAGAGACCATCGAAACAGAGTTCCACGATGCCCTTATTCGCAGCTCGATTCGGGTTGAGAACGGCTTTGTACGCCTCTCGGATGCGCCCGGGCTTGGAATTGAGGTCGATGAAGACCTCGCCCGCGCCCACCCTTACCGCGGCGAAGCGCTGCATTTGCAGATGCAGGAAGACCCCTGCGACTATCAAAACGGCAACAACTTTCAGGGTGGCGCGCCCGCAAGTTCACACTAACTCGCCAAACCTGAAAGGGCGTGATACATAGAGAAAAACCTATGTGAGAGACACATGCTGAAAGAAAGCCCGCCCCCGCCCTCCGAAATGGCGCAAAACGCCACGGATGCAGCGTCATATCTTAAAACACTGGCTCATGAGGGTCGGTTGATGATCTTGTGTCACTTGGGATCTGGCGAAAAATCTGTGGGGGAGCTGGAGCAACTCCTTGATTTGCGCCAAGCCGCCGTCAGCCAGATGCTTGCGCGACTGCGTGACG
The DNA here is from genome assembly GCF_965658795.1 of Lentibacter sp. Taxonomy (NCBI): domain Bacteria; kingdom Pseudomonadati; phylum Pseudomonadota; class Alphaproteobacteria; order Rhodobacterales; family Roseobacteraceae; genus Lentibacter; species Lentibacter sp. The sequence continues at coordinate 44,088 of NZ_CBFHTG010000002.1, forward strand.
ACGGCCTCGTCACAACCCGCCGCGAGGGCAAAACCATCTTTTACGCTCTCGGGGATGATAAAACAGCCGAAGTCATCGGTATGCTCTACCGACTTTTCTGCGCCCCCGCAGGCGCAACCTGCCGTTAGGGTCATTCTGCTTTAGAAATGGCGATCCCGGAAGGACTCGAACCCTCAACCTGCTGATTAGAAGTCAGCTGCTCTATCCAGTTGAGCTACAGGACCGCATGCGCCCGTTTTGCGCAAACTCCCGGACAAAGGCAAGGCCTCAGGCGGCTTCCTGCACATGTCTTTTTCAGAAAGTCTAAAATCAGCTCTAAAACGAGCGCCGAAAACAAGCCCGAAAGCTCAATGTGTCCATGCACCACGGCGGTTGGTGGCAAAGTTTTCGCCATAGCCACCTGCGCGGATGTTGGCTTTGCGCGGCTTGGGCTCGCGCACAACAGCTTCGATCTCATGTGCCTTGGCATATTCGAGCGCGGCCTCTTTACTGTCAAAACGCAGCTTTACTTGCGCTTGCGTATCTTCAGACGAGGTCCACCCCATCAAAGGGTCAACTTCGCGGCGCGAAGCCGGCGCAAATTCCAGCACCCAGCGTTTGCTTTTGGCTGTGCCCGATTGCATGGCGTTGCGGGCTGGCTTGTAAATTCTTGCGCGCATCAGACGTGCTCCTCTAACTCGGGCCCATTTATCAAGGATTTGCGCCCGCCCCGCAAGGCGCAATTCAGTCCATCATGAAGCTTTGTTCACCAAACCCAGCCAGATGATCCGCACCCATGGCCTTGCAATTTGCCTCCAATAGCTCAAGTTAGAAGACTGCACCAACCGCGAGCGCCCAAATGTCCCAGACCGAACACGCCCCAGCCCTGACAAATGCCCCTTCAAGTGACGTGCGCGGGCGTGAAAAGCTCGAAGGTGGCAAACGCTTTGTGATGCATACGCCTTTCACAGCGGCGGGCGATCAGCCCACAGCCATCGCCGAGCTGAGCCAAGGGATCCTCGACGGTGAGCACAATCAGGTGCTACTCGGTGCCACAGGCACCGGCAAAACCTTCACAATGGCCAAAATCATCGAGCAAACACAGCGCCCTGCCATCATTCTTGCGCCCAACAAAACGCTCGCAGCCCAGCTTTACGGCGAGTTCAAAGGCTTTTTCCCTGAAAACGCGGTGGAATATTTCGTCAGCTTTTACGACTATTACCAGCCCGAAGCCTATGTGGCGCGCTCTGACACCTTCATCGAGAAGGAAAGCCAGATCAACGAACAGATCGACCGCATGCGCCACTCTGCCACGCGCGCCCTGCTGGAGCGCGATGATGTCATCATAATCGCCTCGGTCAGTTGCATCTATGGCATCGGCTCTGTCGAAACCTATGGCGCAATGACACAAGACCTCGAAGTTGGTAAAGAATACGACCAGCGCAGCATCATGGCCGATCTTGTCGCGCAGCAATACAAACGCAACGATGCAGGCTTTCAGCGTGGCTCTTTCCGTGTGCGCGGTGACAGTCTCGAAATATGGCCAGCCCACCTTGATGACCGCGCCTGGAAACTGAGCTTCTTTGGCGAAGAGCTTGAGAGCATTCAAGAAATTGACCCGCTCACAGGCGAAAAAGCAGGTACTTTGGAGAAAGTGCGCGTCTACGCCAACTCACACTACGTGACACCCAAACCAACGCTGTTGCAAGCGATCCAGCACATCAAGGCAGAGCTGCGCATGCGGCTTGACCAGCTTGTCAGCGAGGGCAAACTGCTTGAAGCCCAACGCCTTGAACAGCGCACAAATTTTGACCTTGAGATGATGGAAGCCCAAGGCTTCTGTAACGGAATCGAGAACTACTCCCGCTACCTCACGGGCCGCAAAACAGGCGAGCCGCCCCCCACGCTGTTTGAATTCATCCCCGACAACGCGATTGTCTTTGCCGACGAAAGCCACGTGTCTGTGCCCCAAATCGGCGGGATGTATAAGGGCGACTACCGCCGCAAATTTACACTGGCCGAGCACGGATTCCGCCTGCCCTCCTGCATGGACAACCGCCCCCTCAAGTTCGAGGAATGGGACGCGATGCGCTCTCAGTCGGTCTTTGTCTCCGCCACCCCCTCCAAATGGGAGCTGGAGCAGTCAGGCGGCGTCTTTGCCGAGCAAGTGATCCGCCCCACCGGCCTTTTAGACCCGATGATCGAGATCCGCCCTGTGGAAACTCAGGTCGATGATCTGCTTGATGAAGTCAAACGCGTCGCCGCAAAGGGCCAGCGCGTGCTTTGTACCACGCTCACCAAGCGCATGGCCGAAGACCTCACCGAATATTTGCACGAACAAGGCGTGCGCGTGCGCTACATGCACTCCGAAATCGACACGCTGGAACGGATCGAAATCTTGCGCGACCTGCGCCTGGGCACCTTTGATGTGCTCATCGGGATCAACCTTCTGCGCGAGGGCCTCGATATCCCTGAATGTGGCCTTGTGGCCATTCTGGATGCGGACAAAGAGGGCTTTTTGCGCTCTGAAACCTCGCTCATCCAGACAATCGGCCGCGCTGCGCGCAACGCCGAGGGCCGCGTGATTATGTATGCCGACAAAATCACAGGCTCCATGGAACGCGCGATGGGCGAGACAGACCGTCGCCGCGAAAAGCAGATCGCTTATAATATTGAGCACGGTATCACACCTGAAACTGTCAAGAAAAACGTCGATGACATCCTCTCTGGCCTCTATCAAGGCGATGTCGACATGAACCGCGTCACAGCGACGATTGACCCCGCTCTGCAAGGCGGAAACCTGAAATCTGTGCTCGAAGGCCTACGCCTTGATATGCGCAAAGCTGCAGAAAATCTGGAGTTCGAAGAGGCCGCACGGCTCAGGGATGAGGTCAAACGGCTCGAAGCCGTTGATCTGGCCATCGCCGATGACCCACTGGCACGCCAGTCCGCCGTAGAAGCCGCTGGCGCGGAAGCCACAAAAGCACGCGGCCGCTCAACAGCAGGCCGTGGCGGGCAACGCGGCGGAAATGTGAAGCGGCGGGGGCGGTGAGAAAATAGTCAATTAAGCCTATCACAAAGTTTAAGACGGGTGGGTGTTAACCCACGCCCCCCCCAAGCCCAAAACCTGATCGTCAGCATGAGTAACAGATCCAGCAATCGGTAACTCATTCCCCAGTCACAGTCAGTCCAAGCATTCGCCAGCCCTGCATTCCGGGGCGGTAATAGTAGAGCTTTTCCGCAGGAAAGCCCGCTTCAATCATCCGCCGCGCAGCGGTGGGCGACTGTCCGCACCAGGGCCCGTTGCAATAAAGAGCCGCGCGTTTCACGCCCTCTCCCTCGCAGATAAACCCTTCAAAGTCGGGCTCACAGCCAAGCTCGCCGAGCCTATCGGCTGCTTCTGTATAGGGTACATTCACCGCGCCGGGGATGGCTCCACCCGCAAAGTCGCGCGGCACACGACCGTCTATAACGACAACTTCAGGGTCATTGAGAAAGTCGAGCAACTCCAGCTCGCCAATCGGCGTTACACCCGGTGCCGGGAGAATCGGTTGCACACAAAAACTCGGGCAGGCCCGCGAAGTGAGAGCCCAGTCACCCGAAATCTGGTTGTCTTGATCCTGAATTCTTGAAATTTCGACGGCGCCTTGTGCAGTTTCTACCGTCACAGACCCCATACCTTTTGCAATTGATACATCCTGAGCGGCGGCGGCCCCCGCACTCAAAACCAACGCACATATCCAAAGTCGCATTTTTACCCTCCCCTTAAACAAAAGGCACAAACGGCACCCCACACCCTGAAACAACGGTCAAAAGTGTCAAAAAACAAAATATTTTCATACCTAACCCCTATTTTGAGTGAAGGTATCAGGCCAAGGCGCAGCAGGTCAAAGCCAAAAGCCAAGCCCCCTTGCCCCTGCGCAAGCTCACAAGGGACGCGTTTCAGTCAAAATCAAACAGATCTTCCAAAATATCTGCAAACCCACCCCGTTTTTTCTTGCGGCGGCGGCTTTCGTCATCGCGACGCTCATCTCTGCGAGGTTCGCGATAAGAATCTCGAACATCCCGCATATGCAGAGGTGCCGCGACAGGCTCTGGTGCCGTAACAGCCGCAACCTCGATAATTTTGTCAAGTTCGCCTCGATCAAGCCAAACACCGCGACATCTTGGGCAATAGTCGAGTTCGACACCGCTCCGCTCAGTGATCACCAGCAATTCTCCGTCAACGGGGCATTTCATAAGCGCATAATCCTTTTTGTTTCTACCAAAGTAAGTCTACCTGCGCCCGCTTCAACCTCATTAACCAAACCTTTACCAATTTTGACGATTTTAAACTTTGGGTTAAATATGATGTTAAAACTTAGTTTTCTTTTTACTCTGATGCTGATCGAAGCTGCAGCAGCTGGCCCCTGGCCTAGGCAGAGGGGCCAAGGCTTTGCCATGAGCTCGCTTCAAGTCACGGCCGCAAGCTTAAGTGGCCCTGAAAACTATTATTTTAGTACATATCTTGAGTATGGCCTTACAAATCAACTGACGCTGGGTGCGGATATAGGACATTCTGTCTCGGGCGAGACCAAAGGGATCATGTTTCTGCGTTATCCAATTTGGCTGAGAAACCAAACTCATCATTTTGCAGCCGAATTGGGCCTTGGAACAATTGCCGGCAACAGTGTCATCAGGCCTGGAATGTCTTACGGTCGTAGCTTTGAGTATAAAGAAAGCTCAGGCTGGTTAACGGTTGACGGCTTGCTTGAACACCACTTGGGACAACAAATATCTGATTTCAAATTCGATATTACATACGGGCAAACTTACAGTAACGATTTCAAAGCGATGGTACAAATCCAAGCTGGAAAGCAGCAGGGAGACTCAAGTTTTCTACGCCTTGCACCGTCTTTTGCGCTGCCCGCGGGCAAATCCACACACGTCGAAATAGGTGGATCAGTCGGGCTGAGAGGAGCGTCTGAATATGGTTTAAAAGTTGGTTTTTGGAGAGCTTTTTAGCTCACAGGGCGCAGCAAACTCTTGCGCCCTGTGAAGGCTTTTCAGAGAGGTGTATCCATACGCATGGTCAGAACAACGTCCCCTCGGACAGGTTGGCTCCAATTGAGGTGGATCTCGTCATTGTTCACGCCTTGGGCTACGTCAACATAGGGCATGTCAAACCGCCTTACGTTGGCAATGTTCCTGATCGCGCCCTCAGCGACCACAGATTCAACTTTACGTACCCAACCACCAAAAGGCAGCTGGGGGCTGCCACTCACAACCCATCGGTCACTCTCGGTTTGCTGGGTGTGCGTATACACAAACGGGTTGATTGTTGGCACATCAACAGCCGCATACATATTGTCCCGCCAAGTGATATTCTTCATGCGAGAGTAGTTAAAATCGGCAAAGCTGTTGTCGATACGCTCGACACGGTCGATCTGCCCGCCGATGATGCGGAAGAAATTGCCTTGTACGTTCAGACCATTGAGAAAGTGACCGGCTCCGTGTGGCTTCACGACGATGTAGCTGAACCAAGGAGCGACATGGCTCGCAAGAAATATGTTGTTCGACACATTGAGCTGGCTGAACGAATATTCGGAGTTAAAGTCAGGCTCATCATCATGCTCATTTGACCACTCAATAAAGCAATTGTCGATGTAGTTGCCATCAAGGGTTGCACGGCAGTTGGTGCCTGTCAGGACGATACCAGCCAGACGCAAACCGTTAGTCTCACCATCTCCCTGAAAAAAGTGGTTCCCCGTGATGATCGATCCCGAGCCTGCAATAACGGCGAAGTGGCGGAATTTCACGACTCGATTGTTGCGCAGCTTTACATCGTTACCATTTGTATTCAGCGCAATCGACGTTCGATCCTGGGAGCGGATCGGGTTTTCGCTTGAAAGGAATTGGCAACGATCGACATGTAAGCCTTGGCATCCCTCACCCGGGCTGGTTATACCGCGATCCTTTGGACCCGTAAAAAAGCAGTTTTCAACTGAAAATATAAGCCCCGTTGGTGCGAGGAGTATTCCACTTGCTTCTTCTTGAAGCCGGAATTCGATATCTTCGAGCGAGAACCGGTCGAGATCTTCCATACCGCTGAAATCAAGTACATATTTGAAACGGCGGAATGTAAAATTCTGCGTTCCCTCAGCATCATAGAGCCGTTGAGAAAGTGTGATCTCTTGAGCGGCAATATTCTTGGCACGCACGTAGACTTCGCGGCCAACGCCATTGCCTTCCACCAGTGCACCGACTGGGATACTCGCAATATTGGTGACACCCGTCAGCTTTGCGCCACTGGCAACTGAATAAGTCCCTTGCGCAGCAAAGACTTCAGTATCCCATGCTACACCAGCTTGAACCTCAAGCTGCCCGCTATGGATATGTCGTCGCGTGGAGTATCTATCACGACCAACGACATTACGAACATCAATCGGCTCTGTTATTGTGATGCGGCGGCCACCCATGTCTAAAGATTCGTGGTCTGAGTTATCAAAAAGCGCCTGAAGGGCCTTTTTAAACGCCAGCTCCTCGCTTTCGAATGCATCTACATAAGAAGGTAGATCAAAGTCTTTGGTAAGCGCAAAAACATGATTGTCACTTATACGCACCTTACCTTCAAAGCGCACACGGCTTTCAAAAGTCATGTTGTCACCGAGAAAATAGGTTCCCTTAGATACGAGCACTGTTCGCCCATCTGCGGCAGAATCTGCCGCTTCAAATGCAGCCAAGTCATCTGTTGTGCCGTCACCAACGGCCCCGAAGTCGCGCACATCAACCATTGCCAGCATATCGCGCAGAAACACGTTTGTGATATCCTCAACGATGATATCATCAACTCGAACAACGCTGCCCGTCGTCCCTGTCAGATCAAGACCAATGTGAGCATAGCGAGCCTCACGCCCCCAAACCATATCAACACCATTTCGGTTGCCGACCCCAATAATTGCAGAGACTTCCACAACCTCTCCATAGCTCTCCAAGGCAATTGGTGGCCCCTGTTCGACAACTCCTGTCAGACGGACGCCCCCTGCTCCCCCAGCCCACGCGGCAATATGTACCGTCGGCAATGGGCCGCTCATTGCCTTAATCTTCGCACGCACCTGCAAGTAGCACCCAGGTAGTATAGGTGTTTCCCCCATCCAGCGCAGCTTTTGGATTGCGTCAGTTTTGACCAACTCGAGGCAGCCGCCGAAATCAGGATCAGCAGGTACGAATGCCGCATTTGGACTGACGTCATAAGTGTCTGAGCCGGGTGTCCCATCCTGTCGAGACCAAACATCAAGGCCACCAGAAAACTGAGGTGGCATGAGCAGCACACCATCCGTGATCACTTTGTTCATGAATTCCCTTTCACCGCTCACATGGAACGGAAACATAGATTGAGCTCCTGCGGTCACCCGCACGGTCCAGGGATTATCTACAAAGGGTTAATAGCTCTTCATGACTGCGTACGCAGCCGACCCGACAATGCTGGCTGGCGATTTCTAACTTCAAAACTGTATTTTAATTATTTGTCAGTGCGGCCTTAACTTTTGGCCCAGCAGTTCCAAAATCAATCTGACCAGTATATTGAGACTTCAAAGCACCCATGACTTTACCCATGTCACGGATACTCTGCGCACCCGTCGCAGCGATGACAGCGGCAATTGCCTCCTCTGTCTTCTCTTCACTAAGGCGCTGTGGCAAAAATTCTTCAATAATTGTTATTTCTGACAGCTCTCGCTCTGACAGATCAAGCCTGTTGCCTTCTTCATAAACACGGGCACTCTCTTGACGCTGCTTCACCATCTTAACCAAAATAGCCAAGACTTCGTCATCGCCAACACCGCTATCGTTTCCTTCCCCACGAGCTGCAATATCTCGATCCTTTATCGCAGCACTGATCAATCTCAGTGTTGAAAGACGATCAGCGTTTTTGTCTCTCATAGCCTGCTTAAGTGCTACCGTAATCTCGTCGCGCATGGGGGTAGAGCCTCTAAATCAGAATGCATGTCAGACCGCGCACTTTAAACAAGTGTTAAGAAGGAAACAACCAGTGCATGAGCCCTTGACCCTCGCGTGCCCCAGACGTAGGAATGCGCCAATTTACCAGATGGAGTAACTCACATGGCGCAGGTGTCTCACTCGCATCCCACAGCGTGCCTAGCGCTTGCAGACGGAACTGTCTTCTTTGGGCACGGTTTTGGAGCCACGGGGCAGACCGTTGCCGAGCTCTGCTTCAATACCGCCATGACAGGCTACCAAGAAATCATGACCGACCCGTCTTATGCTGGGCAAATTGTTACTTTTACATTCCCCCACATCGGAAACACTGGCGTCAATGCAGAAGATGACGAGACAGCCGCCCCTGTTTCAGAAGGCATGGTGGTCAAATGGGACCCAACAACACCTAGCAACTGGCGCGCGACAGAGGCACTTTCAAACTGGTTGGCTGCTCGCGGCCGCATCGCTATCGGCGGGGTAGATACACGCCGCTTGACACGTGCAATACGCCAGCAAGGTGCGCCGCATGCCGCAATTGCACACAACCCTGATGGTGTTTTCGATACAGATGCGCTCGTTGCAGCTGCACGTGACTTTCCCGGGCTGGAAGGCATGGACCTCGCCAAGAGCGTCACATGTGCACAGTCCTACAGCTGGGATGAAATGCGTTGGGCCTGGCCAGAGGGCTACGAAAAGCAAACAGAAGCAAAATACAAAGTTGTCGCTGTTGACTATGGCGCGAAACGCAACATCTTGCGATGCCTCGCCTCGGTTGGATGCGACATAACCGTGGTGCCTGCGACCGCAACAGCCGAAGATATCTTAGCTCACAAGCCAGATGGTGTATTCCTGTCTAACGGACCTGGGGATCCTGCTGCAACAGGCACCTACGCAGTGCCCATGATCCAAGAAATCCTTACTCAGACCAACCTTCCAATCTTTGGAATTTGTCTTGGGCACCAAATGCTGGCTCTCGCATTGGGTGGCAAAACGATCAAGATGAACCACGGACACCACGGCGCGAACCATCCAGTCAAAGATATAGACACGGGTAAGGTAGAGATAACCTCTATGAACCATGGTTTCGCTGTCGACGCTCAGACACTGCCTGCTGGTGTCCGCCAAACGCATATCTCCCTTTTTGATGGGTCCAATTGTGGCATCGCGATGGAGGGCAGACCAGTATACTCAGTACAGCACCACCCAGAAGCCAGCCCTGGACCTCAAGATAGTTTTTATCTGTTTGAAAAGTTTGCACTCTCGATGGCTGCGCGTTGACCATGCAGCTTGGTTGTTAACCTAGCATTAAGATTTAATTAACTGACGCTTAACCAATGCCAATTACTATCCTTTAGGGTATTTATTTGGTTGTAGGGTTGGTCAGAATGTATGCGCTTAAAAGCAAACCCAGAGATAAAACGGACAGCTTTGGCAAGTATTTGGTAAGCACTGGAAAAGTGAAGCCAAGCAGCTTGATGCATGCAATATCGGACTCACAGCGTTTTCAAACGTCATTGTCCAAAAGTCTTGAAGCACAAGGTATTCTTGATGCAGATGAGCTTACTGAAGCTCAGGCCAAATTCCTGAGGCTGCCCATAGTCGATCTGGCAAAAGCACCACCAGATCCCGACTTGGTAGCCATGTTTGATCCAGCCTTGATGCTCCGGTATCAGATCTTACCATGGCAGAAACAGTCAGAGAGAGTTGTAGTTCTCTGTCACAGCATTGAAGGCTATCGTGAATTTCTTGATCATATAGGCGCCGACCTATCACAATTTGAAATTGCCATCGCCAAGCAAAACACCATCTTGACTTGGATTGTAAAGCATCACCAAGAAGATCTCACACGCCGTGCATCAACGCGCGTACAAGAAGATCAAAGCTGTCGAACATGGGAGCGCCACACAAGTAAAAAAAGGCTATTGGTTACCTTGGCCGGCCTTCTAGCTTTTATCATAGCTGTGGCCCTGTATCCCAGAGTTGCCTTTGCTCTATTTGCTGCGTGGGCGACATTCACGCTGCTAATCTCGGCGTTGATGCGTATCGTTGCCTATATATCCGAAGTGTCAAAAGATCCCTGTGAAGCACCACCGAAATGTCCCGAGGATAGACTCCCGCGAATATCTGTCCTTGTACCCCTCTTCAAAGAACGTGAGATTGCAGGCGAGCTCCTACAACGTATTCAAACACTTACCTACCCTAAGTCGCTTGTAGATGTTGTTCTTGCTGTTGAGGAAAACGATGATCTGACGAAATCCGCACTGCGTGACTGTACTCTACCTCATTGGATCAAAATGGTCACGGTTCCAGAGGGGCAACCCAAAACAAAACCCCGCGCTATGAATTATGCTCTCGACTTTTGTGGTGGGGACATCATCGGAATTTGGGATGCTGAAGATGCGCCGGCATCTGACCAGCTCGAGCTGGTCGCGGATCACTTCCATTCAGCCCCAGAAGACCTTGTGTGTCTTCAGGGCGTTCTGGACTACTACAACAGCCAACAAAACTGGTTAGCTCGGTGTTTCACCATTGAATACGCGGCATGGTTCAGGCTCATCTTACCTGGTATGGCCCAGCTTGGCTTCGCCATTCCTTTGGGAGGAACAACTCTTTTCTTCAAACGCGCAGCGCTTGAAGAGATCGGAGCTTGGGATGCGCACAACGTCACCGAAGACGCAGACCTAGGCTTCAGGCTTGCTCGACACGGATATCGTACCGACGTTATCGCAACGCGCACAGGTGAAGAAGCCAACTGCAAACTGTGGCCTTGGGTGCGACAACGGTCTCGTTGGCTCAAAGGCTATATGGTCACATACATAGTACATATGCGCAGCCCGCGTCAGTTACTCAATGAGCTCGGCCTTTGGCGTTTTATTGGCTTTCAAGCACATTTCGTAACGGCACTATCTCAGTTCATACTCGCTCCAGTCCTTTGGAGTTTCTGGCTCGTACTGATAGGGTTGCCTCATCCTTTAGAAAGCTTTGTCTCACGCGAAATACTTTTTGCTCTGGGCCTTTCGTTCTTAACTATTGAACTTACAAACGCTGCAATCAATGCAACGGCCGTATCAAAGCCAAGCCTGCGACACCTCCTCGCGTGGGTCCCAACTATGCACCTGTACTATCCACTTGGCGCAATTGCAGCTTATAAAGCGCTATACGAATTGGTCATCAAACCATTTTATTGGGACAAGACCCAACATGGCCTTTCCCTTTCGTCAAACAAGCCTCAGCCCGCTGAGGGGCTATCCCCCAACTTTGGCAGCATCCAGCTTGAGGCGGGTAACAAACGCCTTTGAAATATGAGCTTTGAGTGCCTCGCGGGCTTTGAGCTCATCACGGGCCTCTATAGCTCTAACAATCATATCATGTTCGTCCAGAGCTTTGCTGCTTCGCCCTTTTGCCGCAAGCGAAGTGGTCGCCATTAGAGCCATAGACTGGTGCACTAGGTTAAGCTGCTGCACCAAAAACCGATTGTGCGATGCAAGGTGAATTTGATGATGAAACCGTCGGTTTGCTTGCGCTAGAGCATTCGGGCTGTCGACCAGAGCACGGTCCTCGTCCACCATATCACGCAAGACACGCATCTCTTCATCTGTTGCATGTCGTGCGGCAAGCTGCGCCGCCAGCCCCTCAAGTTCTGTGCGAACAGCGTAAAGCTCAGCCATCTGGTTGTGATCAAGAGAGGCGACAATCAAACTACGGCCATCTCGGGTTAATAGCGACTGAGTTTCTAGCCGTTGCAACGCCTCTCGAATAGGAGTCCGGGAAACACCAAAACGCTCCGCGAGCTCGTTCTCAACCAAACGATCGCCGGGCCGATAGGTTCCGTGATCGATCGCGTCAAGAATAAGCACATAAGCGTCTTTCTGAACCGTCTTTGTTTCTTTCATTTGCACCCCTTTCAGAGACCAAGTAGATTAGGCTCCCAAACTAAAGGTGCAAGCCCACTTTTTCTGCCCTCCCAAGAACATTTAGAAGGCGACTGTTATGACAGGCGAAAACTTCCGGCACGTGAACACATGGGTTTTCGATCTAGACAATACACTATACCCACCACACACGGCGCTATTTGATCAAATAGAAGCCAAAATGGTGAACTGGCTGATGCGTGAACTTAAGATTTCTCAATCCGAGGCTGATCTGCTTCGGAATAAATATTGGAAGGAATACGGCACAACTCTAGCTGGCCTCATGGAACACCACGATACAGATGCAGACGCCTATCTTGCCGACGTTCATGACATTTCATTTCACCCGCTGGAAGCCGACCCAATTCTCAGAGCTGCAATCGAAAATCTACCAGGCCGCAAAATAGTCTATACCAACGGAAGTCGACCCTATGCAGAGCGTGTACTCAGCGCACGAGGCCTAGAAAATATATTTGAAGGCATCTACGGCGTGGAACACGCCAACTTTGAGCCTAAGCCAAGAAAAGCCGCCTTTGATCTGGTGTTCAAAAAGGCTCATATTTTACCACGAGAAGCTGCTATGTTTGAAGACGAGATCCGCAATCTGGTCGTACCACACGCCCTTGGTATGCGCACAGTACATGTAGCACCAGAGGCGAAGGTGGCAGAGCACGTTCATCACCACACAGAAAATTTGTCTGCGTTTCTATCTAATCTCCTATAAGCAAACGCTAGCTGCGTCATTGTGCGCCTCGCAACCACCGCACACAAATATACATGTACCCTGAAACAAAACTTCGGAGGACTACATGACAAATCAACACCACACCTCTCAGACCCACTCATCCAATGAAAAAGCTTTGGCAGCAAGACTCCTAATCGCTACGCTCACCTGCCTGTTACTCTGGGCAGCTGCCGTTCTAAAGTGGGGCTTACCCGCTCTCTTCCTACCAGCTGTCGCAGCTGTGCCTGTTCTCTTGGGGCTTCTTGTTGTTATCTCCCGAGGCTAGGTAGCTTGGAAAAGACTCCCCGGCAAACTATTGTCGTAACTATGAAGGAGAAGGCACATGCATGGTAAGAACACAGATGTTTTTGTCGCCGGGGGCGGAATTGCAGGTCTGGTAGCCTCTTTGAGCTTTGCCTCTCTAGGATACACAGTCATGTGCGTTGATCCCGCCGCACCCGTTACTGACAAAACAGCTGCACATGCAGACATGCGCTCCACAGCCTTCCTGCAACCGTCAAAAGACCTATTGGCAGAAATTGGCCTTTGGCAACGCCTAGAGCCTTACGCAGCACCACTTCAGATTATGAGAATCGTCGATGCTGGCGGCCTGAAATCTGAACCCCGGATAGAATCAGAATTTAACGCTGACGAAATTTCAGATCAGCCCTTTGGTTGGAATTTCCCAAACTGGCTCTTGCGCCGTGAATGCGTTGTACTGATACAAGAACACGAAAACATCACGTTTCAAGCGAACGTGTCAGTGTCAAAGGCCGAAACTCGAATTGACGCAGCACACATCACCTTGAGCAGTGGAGAGAAGGTGACTGCCAGACTTTTGGTTGCAGCTGATGGGCGTAGCTCGAAAGTTCGGAACGAACTCGGCATCGATGTTCAGACCATGCGCTATGGACAAAAAGCACTAGCCTTTACAGTTAGTCACCCGATTGCACATAAAAATGTCTCAACCGAGATCCACAGGTCAGGCGGCCCCTTTACCCTTGTTCCTCTCCCCGATCATGATGGTATGCCAGCTTCAGCCATTGTTTGGATGGAACGATCAGCCGAGGCGATACGCTTGCAAGAGCTTGCGCCAGACGCGTTTGAGGCCGCGCTAAACAAGCGCTCATGCGGTATTTTGGGCCCCCTCACATTAACCAGCGCAAGAACAAGTTGGCCAATCATTTCGCAATACACCAAACAGATGAGCGCACAACGCACGGCGCTTATTGCAGAAGCGGCCCATGTGCTTCCGCCAATCGGAGCACAAGGGCTCAACATGTCTCTCGGGGACATCAGAGCACTATATGATCTGGCAAAGGCAAATTCAGACGAGATTGGATCCAAAGCAATGCTGGATAAATACCACCAGCTGCGCCACCAAGAGGTAAAATTTCGTATTCTAGGTATTGACGCTCTTAACCGCGCCTCAATGCTATCATCTCGCCCAATGCGCGACCTACGCGCACTGGGATTGAAGGCTATTTACGGATTGGCCCCTGTACGCAAATCCCTGATGAAAGCTGGCTTAGGCGTAAAAGCCTAAAGCACTTTGTCGATAACAGACTTCAGCCTGGCGACCGTCGCATCAACATCATAAAGCTTGTCTAGCCCAAAAAGACCAAGACGAAAGGTCATAAAACCTTCAGGCTCATCACAAGCAAGCGGAACACCTGCTGCAATTTGCATACCCTCTGCTGCAAACTTCCTGCCGTTTTGAATATCTGGGTCACTCGTATAGCTCACAACAACCCCCGGCGCGCCGAACCCATCAGCAGCAACTGACTGAACGCCCTTCTCTGCCAGAAGCAAGCGCACCGCGTCCCCCAAAGCCCATTGCGCTTCTCTTAACTTATCAAACCCATAGTCTCTCGTCTCGAGCATAGTCTCTCGGAAATCCAGCAGAGCATCCGTTGGCATTGTCGCGTGATACGCATGCCCACCGTTCTCGTATGTCTGCATAATGTCGTACCACTTTTTGAGGTCAACGGCGAAGCTGTCAGACGTCGTTCCTGCCAACCGCTCTACTGCGCGTGCAGACATCATGACCAACCCGGCAGATGGAGACGCAGACCACCCTTTTTGTGGCGCAGAAATCAAAACATCAACGCCTGTTTTTCTCATATCAACCCAAGCACAGCCTGAAGCAATACAGTCAAGCACCATCAAAGCCCCCACGCTGTGGGCTGCCTCTGAAAGGGCCGTCACATAATCATCAGAAAGGATTAAACCCGCAGACGTCTCCACATGAGGTGCAAAGACGACATCAGGCTTCTGCTCACGGATCGCAGCCACGACATCTTCGATGGGTGCTGGCGCGAAGGGTGCCTGCACACCGTTTCCAGCTTGCCTCGCCTTGTGGACAGACACGGTTTCCGCAAAGTCTCCCGCATCAAAAATCTGGCTCCAGCGAAATGAAAACCAGCCATTCCGCACAACCAAAGCATTCGCACCCTTTGCAAACTGTCTGGCCACTGCCTCCATGGCATAAGTACCGCCGCCTGGAACCAGCGCAACGGCATCTGCCTGATACACATCTTTCAGCATGGACGAGATATCGGTCATCACAGCTTGAAACCGGGTGCTCATATGGTTGAGCGAGC
Organism: Lentibacter sp.; assembly: GCF_965658795.1. NCBI lineage: Bacteria > Pseudomonadati > Pseudomonadota > Alphaproteobacteria > Rhodobacterales > Roseobacteraceae > Lentibacter > Lentibacter sp. Next base: position 59,282 of record NZ_CBFHTG010000002.1, read on the forward strand.
GATCCGTGAAGACGACTGAAAATTCATCAAGACCCTGAGGGTCTATTGTGTTCAAAAGGGCCATCTGAGCCTCCTATGCCAAGTTATTATGCACTCGTTAGCACTCACAACTCCGTGCGCCCAGATTAAACTGCGTCTCAGATCGGGCCAGGACGCCTCTCTTCACTCAATAAAACATTTGCTTCAACCTCACCCGCACCAGGAAGTGTCATAATGCGCCGCCTCAAGACGCGCTCAAAGTCGGGGATGTCTGTTGCAACCACTTTGAGGCGGTAATCATAGAGGCCAAGGACGTGCTCCACACTCAAGACCTCTGGAATAGCCGATACAGCCCGCTCAAAGTCCTCAAGGCTCACCCGCCGCTTTGTTGCGAGCTTGACCCCCAAAAAAACTGTCACACCCAGGCCCAGCTTCTCTCTATCCAGCCGTAGGCGCCGGCCGCTTATGACACCGGAGTCTTTTAAGCGCTTAATACGGCGCCAGGTTGCCGGTTGAGACAAGCCCAGCTTTTCGCCAAGCGCCTTACTGGTCACGCGCGCATCGCGCATCAAGGCACGCACTATGACATGGTCTGTTTTGTCTAGCTCAATCATATTGGTAAAGCCTCATCTGTTTTGATACGCGCTATGTGCATCAAAGCTTCAATGTCAGCGATATGTGGTAGCGTCAAAATATGAGCGCGGTACACCTCCTGATAGTGGGCCATGTCTCGCGCAATGACAGATAGCCTGACATCAACCTTCCCCAAAAATGTTTGTATCTCTAGAACTTCCGCAACATTGCGGGCTTTGGCAATAAACTCGTCAAATGCCGTGGTCTGCGTTTTATCAAGCGTGATCCGCAAGCTCACCTCAACAGCAAACCCGAGAGCCTGCCAGTCAACAACCGCCTCATGGCCCAGAATAACCCCATTGCTCTCAAGCTTCTCCAAGCGCCGCCAGCAGCTCGCCGCCGTAAGAGCGCACCGCTCGGCTATTTCGGCAACCGATGCGTCAGGAGCGGCTTGATACTGGCGTAATATGCGCCGATCAACATCATCCAGCATAAATATTCTCTATATTATGTATACCAAGAATATATATCTCAACTTAATAGGGAAATAAAGCAATTTTGATCGGAACATCGCTGCCTGATCGCTAAATTACTGTTAGAAAACAAACTTCAAAGGAGAGCCCCATGCGCGTTTACTATGACCGTGATTGCGACATTAACCTTATCAAAGACAAAAAAGTAGCCATCCTTGGGTACGGGTCACAAGGACACGCGCACGCGCTGAACCTCCGTGACTCAGGGGCCAAGAATGTTGTTGTTGCTCTGCGCGAAGGCTCGCCATCAACAAAGAAAGCTGAAGGCGAAGGCCTGAAAGTTATGGGTATCGCAGAAGCAGCCGCTTGGTGTGATGTCATCATGTTTACAATGCCCGATGAATTGCAGGCAGAGACGTACAAGAAATATGTACACGACAACCTTAAGGAAGGCTCAGCAATTGCATTCGCACACGGCCTCAATGTTCACTTTGGATTGATTGAGCCTAAGCCAGGCGTTGATGTGATCATGATGGCCCCCAAAGGCCCAGGCCATACAGTGCGCGGTGAGTACACAAAAGGCGGCGGTGTGCCTTGCCTTGTAGCTGTACACAACGACGCCACAGGCAAAGCTCTTGAAATCGGCCTGAGCTACTGCTCCGCCATCGGTGGCGGCCGCTCAGGTATCATCGAAACAAACTTCCGCGAAGAATGTGAAACAGACCTCTTCGGTGAACAAGCCGTTCTATGTGGCGGCCTTGTTGAGCTGATCCGTATGGGCTTTGAGACCCTCGTAGAAGCTGGTTACGAACCTGAAATGGCCTATTTCGAGTGCCTCCATGAGGTAAAGTTGATCGTCGATTTGATCTATGAAGGCGGCATTGCCAACATGAACTACTCGATCTCAAACACCGCCGAATATGGTGAGTATGTTTCCGGCCCACGCATCTTGCCATACGAAGAAACCAAAAAGCGCATGAAGGATGTTTTGACAGACATTCAAACCGGCAAATTTGTACGCGACTTCATGCTCGAAAACGCTGTTGGCCAGCCTTCGTTCAAAGCCACACGTCGGATCAACGACGAGCATATGATCGAAGAAACAGGCGCAAAGCTACGCGGCATGATGCCGTGGATCTCAGCTGGCAAAATGGTTGACAAAGAGAAGAACTAAGCAACCACCTCGAGTGGCAAAAGAGGGCGTCAACTTTGGCGCCCTCTTTCACTTTTAATCGGCACTACCGCCAACCGAGCCTCCCGACATTACGTCAAGCGAGGGGAACAAAACTAGGAAACTTAATGTCAGCCACCCCCCAAATAACACCGAGCAGCTGGATGATGATCATGGTGCTGGGAATGATCTGGGGCGGCACATTTCTTGTCATTGAGCTGGCGCTAGAAACGATGACGCCCTTCTGGATTGCGGCAGCTCGTATCGGCTTTGCAACGCTGCTCACACTTGGGATCTGGCGCGCTACGGGAGGAAAGCTCTGGCGCACCCAGGAACAGGCATGGCTCTCTCTCATTATTGTCGGTGCACTCTCATCAGCGATTCCATTTATGTTGCTCAGCTGGGGGCAACAGTATGTCACATCAGGGTTTGCAGGTGTTTCTATGGCAGCGGTTGCCTTGCTCGTCTTGCCGCTTTCTCACTTCTTTGTACCTGGTGATCGAATGACACCGAGGCGGATCGTCGGCTTTGTTATCGGCTTTGTGGGCGTCGTCATCCTCATTGGCAGTCAAGCCTTCACGTCGACTGGAGCCGCTCTTGAAACACCGGGCCGGATCGCCTGCCTTGGTGCGGCCACATGCTATGCCATCAGCTCTGTTGTGATGCGACGACTACCACCGATCGACCCTATTGGGCTCGCAGCAGTGCCGCTCATTTTCGGCTCGGCTCTGGTTATTCCCACCGCATATCTAAGCGAGGGGCTTCCACCCATGCCAGACCCACAAACCCTCATGATCCTTGCATTTCTGGGATTGGTACCAACAGCCGGGGCAAATTTCCTACGCGTTTGGGTGATCAGAACTGCAGGCCCGGTTTTCATGAGCCTGACAAACTATCAAGTGCCTATCTGGTCAGTTGTTCTTGGCGCCCTGATCCTTTCAGAGCCGCTGCCAAGCAGTCTTGTGTTCGCCCTCGCCCTCATCCTAGCCGGGGTCGGCTTGAGCCAGTATAGCGCACTCTCCAGACTCTTTAGGAAAAGCTAAAGAGCCCCCTCGACAGCTGAGACGATAGCATCCACCGATTGCTCCAAAAGCGCCTCATCTTCGCATTCGGCCATGACACGCACCAATGGCTCTGTGCCCGACTTGCGAATAAGCAAACGACCACGGCCTTCGAGCTCAGCCTCCACGCGCGCGATTTCAGCTTGCACCGAAGTATCGTCCAAGGGAGCCTGCCCTTGCTGGAAACGGACATTCTTCAAAAGCTGTGGGACTGGCTCAAACGCATTTGCAAGCTCGGAAGCACGTTTACCCGAACGCACCATTTCCGCTAAAAACTGAAGTCCAGCCATGAGGCCATCGCCAGTGGTTGCGTAGTCGGTCATCACGATATGGCCAGATTGCTCGCCTCCAAGGTTGAAGCCACCGTCACGCATTTTCTCGACAACGTATCTGTCACCAACCCCTGTGCGTTCAAGTCCAATACCATGACCCTGCAAGTAGCGCTCAAGGCCTAGGTTTGACATGACTGTTGCAACCAAAGCATTGCCCTTCAAGCGGCCTTCAGCGGCCCATCGAGAAGCAAACAGACCCATAATCTGATCACCGTCTGCAACGGCACCAGTCTCATCAATTAAAATGACACGATCCGCATCGCCATCAAGACAAATGCCAATATCCGCCCCATTGGCAACTACGGCCTCTGCGGCAATATTTGGTTTTGTCGAACCGCAATTCTGATTGATATTAAAACCGTTAGGCGAGACACCAATTGGAATAACCTCGGCCCCAAGCTCCCAAAGCACTTCTGGCGCGGCTTTGTACGCGGCACCATTGGCGCAATCGACAACAACTTTGATACCATCCAAACGGACACCAAATGGGAAGGTAGACTTGACACGCTCGATATAGCGAAAGCGGCCATCGTCGATCCGCTTTGCGCGACCAATGTTGCGCGACTGAGCAGGTTCTACCCCCTCTTTGACGAGAGCTTCTATCTCCATTTCAGCCTCATCTGACAGCTTGAAGCCATCAGGGCCGAAGAATTTAATTCCATTATCTACAGCAGGATTGTGGCTAGCAGAAATCATAACACCTAGATCAGCACGCATAGATGTGGTGAGAAGGCCAACAGCTGGCGTAGGAATTGGCCCAAGCAACAGGACGTTCATACCTGTACTTGTTAAGCCGGCGGTTAGAGCGTTTTCAAACATGTAGCCAGATAACCGTGTGTCTTTTCCAATAACAACACGATGCGCAACGGACTGATCCTTACGAAAAAAGCGCCCGACGGCTGCGCCAATTTTGAGCGCCATTTCTGCGGTCATCGGATAAGTGTTTGCGGTTCCGCGGACACCGTCTGTCCCAAAAAGTTCTCTCGTCATCAATACTCTCCCTCGGTAGCAGCCCGCCATAAGCGTAAAGCTTGCTTTGTTTCCGCTACATCATGAACACGCAGTACCTGCACGCCTTGCGCAACACCTGCCAGCGCGGTTGCGACCGACCCGTGAGCGCTCTCGTGAGGCGTTTCGACGGCTCCAATTTTGCGGACAAACCCTTTTCGAGACACTCCCAACAATATTGCACAACCGAGACTGTGAAACAGGCTTAAATGCGTCATAAGCTTCAGATTATGCTCGATTGTCTTGCCAAAACCAATCCCCGGATCAACAATAATACGCTCCATCGGAACACCCGCATTCACCAGTGCCGACACTCTTTCTTCAAGATAATCATACACATCTAAAGCGACATCGTCATATTGGGGCGCGTTTTGCATGGTCTCCGGCAAGCCCTTTGAGTGCATCACAAAAACGGGCACTTCTCGCTCGGCACACAATGGCGCCAGATGGGCGTCAAAGGAGAAACCCGAAACGTCATTTACAAAATCAGCACCAGCATCCAGTGCTGCAATCGCGACTTCTGCTTTTCGTGTATCAATTGAGATCGGCGTCGAGAGCGCATCCCGGACGGCGGCAATGACCGGGGCTGTACGCGCAACTTCAGCCTCTCGGGGCACCTCAACAGCCCCTGGCCTTGTGCTCTCGCCTCCAACATCGAGGATATCAGCGCCGCTCGCAGCCATATCTTTTGCATGTTTGAGTGCAACGGCTGCACCGTTAAAGCGCCCACCATCACTGAAGCTGTCGGGGGTCACATTCAAGATACCCATCAAACGTGGCTGCTCAAAACTAACAGGCCCAAAAGGGGCTCGTGGTGCCGTCAGTTTGTGTAAAACATCTGAAGGGATTCTGGCTGCAGGAACGAACCTTGAAGGCTGCCCACGCTGAATAATCTCAACCTGAGTAAACCAACACCAACCTCCTGCCAAAGTAGCGGCATCGGAAGGGCGTATCGGCCCATATTGAACAAGAGGGCGATAATAGTGACGTGTCATCTTAAAGACCTTACAAAGCCAGAAACCACAGCATTCTCAGATATGTGTATCCAAAACATCAACTTCGATCACATCGAGCCCGGAGCTGTGGGCCAGCTTGGGCGCCCCAACCGTTACAAAGCGTATCGCACCCATAGCTTGCGCAAACCAAGTTGCGAGATTTAGAGCACTTCTTTCATTCACTGTAGGCCCGTCAATAGCATCCAGAATGATTTTTGAAGGCGCCCAGACACTAATCTGGCCGTTCTTCATGGCCCAATCCAGTTCTGTACGTGTCTCGACCACAACACAGCGTGCATCGAATCCCGCGAGCACCCAGGCATTCTGCTCGAGCGCCAACAGATCTATGCGGCGCTGTGCCATCGGAGCGAGCGATTGAGGCGCAGCCATATCAGGCATATCAACGCAAATCAGCGCAGGCATATCAGCACCAACAAGTTGATCAATCCAACCGCTCAAATTTTCAGACTGTAGAGCCGCATTTGACAAAAACAGAACCTGCGGATGAGGGCCGTCCTCTACCTCAGCGGCACTCGCTTCTTCTACGTGTGAGCGTACGATCTCGACACCAAGCGCGCCGGGCCCACGATCAAGCTTTTCTATACGGACAAAAACCCGCATGGCTTGAGGCTCCCACAGAATAAGCTCTGCGACCCGCTCCGCAAGGGTCTCGAGCAAGTTGAGACGCTCTTCACCCAAGGCCGTTGCAATGGCTTCGGTCACTTTGTCATACGATAGGATTTTGTCGACGTCATCGCCTATGTCGCCAGACAAAGGCCGGACTTCGACCACAACATTGAAGCATATCCGCTGCATCAAGCCTCGCTCAGCCTGAAACGCGCCTATCTCGACTTCGACAATATGATCACGAAGCGAAATACGATCCAGCGCACCAGTTGCGGAGGTTGCACGAGAACGGACATCAGGATGATCAAAGGCTTGTTTAATTTCGCAGCTCACGACGACAGGCACTCCAGCTTTTTTATAGTCTCACCGCCTATACACGCCATAAACCTCAGGTAAAGCCCAGGCACACCATAAGGCGTCATTTAGCGACTATCAGTTACGTGAGAGGCGGGATGGTTGCTTGTAGAAATGGTGAAACCCGATCGTCGCCGTTCTAGGGAACTTATCTGCCCAATATGGCGAAACCGCTTTTGTGTGATAATGCGTCGCGCCTTTCGTCAAAGGCCGCTTAGCGCTCTTCATCGTCAACTTGGCGATCTTACCCACCCGCTCAAATGCGCGTGGTTCTGCGATAACTTCAGCATGCCCGTCACACGTATAGGTAAACTGGCACGCGTACTTTCGACCTGTGCCTTGGTGCACAACACCGCAAATTGTATCGGGGTAGCTCGCACTACTAACGCGATTAAGGATCACTTCGGCAACCGCAAACTGCCCCTTAACGCTCTCTCCTCGCGCCTCGAAGTAAAGCGCTTCAGCGAGGCAACGCCATTCACGCCCCCCAGATTGCTTGGGTTGCCCTGCTAACCAATCACGAGAGTATGTTATGCCGCCCGATGACACTTTGGCAGCTTTTGACCGTTCAAGGAGCGACACAAGATGCGTTTGGGGAATCGCGTTTAGCGCGCGCTGCTCTTTTCCAAAAAGCCGCTTAATCGAAACATCTGCAGAGGCGGGCAAAGATAACGCCCCGCTAAACAAAACAGCCAAAACAAGCCTAAGCATATGCATGGCCTCCTATCAATCTGACGTGGTCTTCACACGCATCGGCAGTTTTTATGGTTTTTTAAGTCGTCATGCAAGTTTCCGCGCCGAGCACACCTTTGCATCTGTTGCGGATTTACGCCGACGAGCCGTGACGCGCTGTAAATCTAGTGGCTAGCGGCAAGCGCCCCTACCCTATCTTGTCCTTGATTGCGAGCTGGGCCGCAGCCAGACGGGCGACAGGAACCCGGAAAGAGGAGCAGGATACGTAGTTGAAACCCGCATTTCGACAAAATGCGATCGACTCAGGGTTGCCACCGTGTTCACCGCAAATAGACAAGACAAGCTCAGATGACGCTTTACGGCCGCGCTCTGCTCCCATTTGGAGCAGCTCGCCAACACCATCTGTATCAAGCGTATGAAACGGATCTTCTGGATAGACACCAAGCTGCACGTAAGCCGACATGAAACGCCCGGCATCATCACGAGACAAACCGTATGTCATCTGAGTCAAATCATTGGTGCCAAAGCTCAAGAATGAAACATGCGGCGCGATCTCTTCAGCGCGTAGCGCAGCGCGAGGCGTCTCAACCATCACACCGAGCCTGTATTCAAAGTCCTGGCCTGTTTCTGCGCGCACAGCGGTTGCCACCGCATCAACACGGCTTTTGACCAGTTCAACTTCCCGCTTGGCAGATACGAGAGGAATCATGATCTCTGGAACAACCGCTTCCCCATCTCGGCTTGCCGCAATGGTGGCTTCAAAAATAGCACGCGCCTGCATGTCGTAAATCTCAGGAACGGTCACACCAAGACGTACACCGCGCATGCCCAGCATAGGGTTATACTCGCTCAGCGCTTCCACGCGACGCGTCACATCGGACAACGGTAAATCAAGGGCTTCCGCCAGCTCCCTGCACCCTGCCTTGTCGTGTGGCAAAAATTCATGCAGGGGCGGATCAAGCAGGCGAATACACACAGGCTTCCCCTGCATAATCCGAAACAGCTCAGTGAAATCATCTCTTTGCATCGGCAAAAGTCGATCCAGTGCTGCGCGGCGGTCTTTTGGCTTATCTGCAAAGATCATCTCCCGCATCGGGGTCAGCCTGTCCGCTTCAAAGAACATATGCTCGGTGCGGCACAGGCCTATACCTTCCGCCCCGAAATTGCGCGCGGTCGCCGCATCAGTTGGGGTGTCGGCGTTGGCTCGCACTCCGATGTCCCTCACAGCATCAGACCAGTCCATCAACTCCTGAAAGGCATCGTCTTGAGCGGCTTCCAGCATAGCGGGCTCACCGGCGAGTACGTCACCTGAGGTGCCATCAATGGTAATGATGTCTCCCTCCCTGAAAACACGGCCATCTTCAGATGTCACTGTGCGCTTTGGAAGGTTGAACGTGAGGCTTAAGGCCCCCACAACACAGGGCAGCCCCATGCCGCGCCCAATGACCGCCGCATGACTGGTCATACCACCTCGTTCAGTCAAAACAGCAACTGCGGCGTGCATACCTCTGATGTCCTCAGGTGCCGTTTCACGCCGAACAAGAACACAGGCCTCGCCCCGAGCGGCACTTGCCTGAGCCTCTGAAGATGAAAACACGATACGTCCTGTCGCAGCACCCGGGCTGGCGGCGACACCCGTGGCAATTCTGTCGCGCTGCGCCGTCGGGTCAACCTGACGGTGCAACAATTCGTTGAGCGCACGGGGTTCGACCCGCATCAGGGCCTCTTCGCGAGAGATGATCTGATCTTTGGCAAGATCGACCGCGATACGCACGGCCGCTCTTGCAGAGCGCGCTATCCGCACGCCATCAAGCAAATGCACTTTGCCATTCTCGATGGCAAATTCGGCCTGCATTTCTTCGCGCAGCTTCACACGCATCAATGCCGTATAGTCCTGAAGCTCGGAAAATGCTGTGGGCGCAAGCTCTTCCAAAGACGGGCCCCGCGCATCAGCCTCAAGAAAAAGGGCTTCAGCATCTTTTGCCAGCGCATCGCGCCCTTGGCTTTGAGACAGGTAGCGCCCTGTGATCTGCGGCTCGCCAGAGCTAGAATTCACCAATTGAATGACACCGGACCCGCTTTCCCCTGATCCGATGCCAAAAACCATCTGCTGCACAACCAACCCGAGACCTGCGTCAGCCGGAGCGCCTTTGGCTTGGCGCAACAGCCGTGCTGTGGTGCCCTCCCAAGCGCGCGCCATTGAGCGCAAAACCGCAGCAAGCTGCACCGCTGGCTCCTGCGGAAAGCTCTCTTCAGCCTCGTCTTCATAGGCCTTCAACGCAGCCGAGAGGCCTTCTTGCCCGTCAGCCCCGATGTCTTCAAAGAGGTCAGGGTCCAAGCGGGCCACGTGAATGGCGTAGGATTGCACGAAGCGCAAGTAAAGTTGCGCAGCCGCATCTTGCCCGAGAGCATCGCAAAAATCGACGTAGACAGCGTCATTCATGCCAATATTGAGAACAGCCCCAGGCCCGCCCCAATCAGGGTCTTGAGACGACGGGCGCACGCACAAAAGCTGGCCCTCGCCAAATGGCTCCAACAGCAGGTTCATATCAGGCAACTGACCCGAAGCGATGCCGTGCACTGCCGAAAACGACAAGGCAACAGTCATCGGGACAGGCAAATCAAGCCTGACAAGGCGCTGTAAACACTTTGCTCGCCCGCCATGCGTATAAGGCTTGATAGGCGCGTTGCTCGTGATCAGCGTTATATTCGGATCATGTTTCTGCACTGCGGCACATTAAACCCAGTTCTGAAAGCGGCGCAAGCCTAGCCTTCAAGACAGGTCAAATCAGCAACGCTGTTACAGACCGTCCGAATGCGGTTGAGCAGGTTAAGGCGGTTGCGGCGTACAATCTGGTTGTCGGTATTGATTTGGACTGCCTCAAAGAACGCATCAACCGGGCCGCGCAACTGCGCCATCGATGTCATCGCACTTTCGTAGGCGCCGTTTGCCAAGCCTGTCTTGATCTCAGCTTCCGCACGATCAAGCGCCACGAAAAGTGCTTTCTCGTCGTCGGTTTCGGCGTATTTGAGATCAGCTCCAAAACTATACTCAACCCCGTCTTTTGACTCGGCTTGTGTCAGAATATTATTGGCGCGTTTAAATCCTTGAACAAGGTTCGCACCCTCATCTGTTTGCAACACGCGGCCCAAAGCGGCAGCGCGCTCCGCAACGAGCTGGATGTCGTCGCTCAGGCTTCCAGACAGGCAAGCATCAATCACGTCGTGGCGAATGCCCTCGTCTTTAAGGTGGACTTTAAGACGATCATGGAAAAAGCCCAAAAGGTCGATGGAGATGCTTTGCTCATCCCCCTTCAGTCCTACAGCGGCCTTGTGGCGCACGAGCTGAGCATCCAAGAAATGCGAAAGAGACAGAGACAGGTTGTTTTCACGGATCAGGCGGATCACACCAAGCGCAGCACGACGCAGTGCAAACGGGTCTTTTGAGCCCGTTGGCTTCTCATCTATCGCCCAAAAACCAGTCAGCGTGTCTAGCTTGTCAGCCAATGAGACCGCCACAGACAGCGGTGCTGTTGGCACAGTATCTGATGGCCCGAGCGGCGCGTAATGCTCTTCACAAACAGCTGCCACGTCATCTGCAAGGCCCGCAGCCTCGGCATAGTAACGCCCCATAAGCCCTTGAAGCTCCGGAAATTCATAGACCATCTCAGAGCTCAGGTCTGCTTTGGCGATCCGTGCGGCCTGCTCTGCGATATCAGCATCTGCCCCAACGTGAACGGCAATATCTCGCACCAGCGCCGCAATACGTTCTATTCGGGCGGCCTGACTTCCAAGCTTGTTATGGAATGTCACGTTCTCAAGCTGCTCGGTCCAAGCCGACATGCCAGTCTTGGCAACGCGCAAATCATTCTCCCAGAAGAACTTGGCGTCGCTCAACCGCGCCGCAAGCACCTTTTGATTTCCTGCAAGGATCGTTGCGCCGTTGTCGCTTGTTTCTCTGTTGGCCACAGTCACGAAACGCTCGATACGCTGGCTCTTGGCATTTCTAACCGAGAAGAACTTCTGGTGTTCTTTCATCGAGGTTTGCAGCACTTCAGCAGGCAAGGCGAGGAACGCCTCGTCAATCTGACCCATCAACACAACAGGCCATTCAACCAAGCCAGATACTTCCGCCAAAAGGCCAGCATCTTCAACCACTTCAAGGCCGCTCGCAAACGCCTGATTTGTTGCGTCCTGCCAAATGTGGTCAGCGCGCTCTTGAGAGTCCAACACCACGTGGGCGCGTTTGAGCTGGCTGTCATATTGCTCAAAGTTTGATACCGAAAAGCGCCCTGCACTCATGAAGCGGTGGCCCTCTGTTGTGTCTGAAGCCTTCAGGCCATCAATATCGACGTCAACAATCCGGCTGCCCGCTTCGTCCTCCAAGATACAAAGTATCGAATGCAAAGGCCGAACCCAGCGCAAGCTACCTGTGCCCCAGCGCATCGATTTTGGCCATGGAAAATTGCGCACTGTGCGCTCCAGAACTTCGCTGACGATCTCATCGGCAACGCGCCCTGTTTTTTCGATGGACGCAAAGTATACCGCGCCTTTTGGCGTATCGCGTTCTTCCAGTTGGTCGCGCGTCAGACCTGCGCCGCGCAGAAAGCCCTCAATCGCTTGCTCAGGTGCGCCGACCTTCGGCCCTTTGCGCTCTTCTTTAACAGTGGGGCTTTCGGCCGTCAGACCGTCCACGGCAAGGGCCAAACGCCGAGGTGTGCTAAAGGCTTTTGCACCAGAATAGGTCAGCCCGGCCTCAACGAGGCCGTCTGTTATCAGCTTTTGCAGGTTTTTGGCTGCTTGAGCCTGCATACGCGCAGGAATTTCTTCGGAGAACAGTTCAATCAGCAGGTTAGGCATTGGCTGCGCTTTCTATATTCACGGTTTTTCTGGGCAGCCTTCGGGGACTGGCTTGCCATCAAAGACTTCTACACCGCATTCGTTGATCTGATGCCAGGCAAAGCCGCGACCATCGGGCAAAACGGCAACAACACGGTCAATCCCGTAGATGATGTTTTCCTCGCCAAGGAAAGGCACAGCCTCTCCCCGGGCAAGCGCTTCACCCACTTCAACGGCATCAAAGCACTCAAACCAGCTTGGCGCGAGCAGAGGCTCGGCAGCCTCGTAGGGCTCGTATGTTTCGCTCAACAAGGCGATGCTCTGAGATGTCGTAAAGCAGGCCCGATAGCGGATGGGCGAACTTGTGGCTGTAATGGCCTCAAAGCCATCATACAAAATTGGCTCGGGTGCCCCACTAACAAGAGAAGTCAGCTGAACGTCAGTTTCGCCATCAGCCATAACAGCATCGTAGTAAGCATAAACCTGCAGATAATAGATGGCTGCGCCAGCGATCAATGACAGCACGACGATGACTCCCGCGATAATTTTCCCGCTCATGCGGCGTATCCTCCAGCTTCGGTCTGAACAAACGCATCAGCACAGAGTTTGGCCAAAGCACGCACACGGCCAATGTAGGCCTGACGCTCAGTAACGGAAATTACGCCACGCGCATCAAGCAGGTTAAACAAATGGGATGCCTTGATGCATTGATCATAGGCAGGGTGCGCCATGACGATCCGCTTACCTGTCTTTGGATCATCTGCCTCGGTCTGCAAAATACGCTGACATTCAGCCTCGGCATCCTCAAAATGTTTCAGGAGCATCTCTGTATCAGCCACGTCAAAGTTCCAACGGCTGTACTCCTGCTCCGTTTGGCGGAACACATCGCCATAGCTCAGCGCAATTGGCGCATCTGGATCGTTATAGGGCATGTCCATGACATGCTCCACACCAAGCACATACATAGCAAGACGCTCAAGACCATATGTCAGCTCACCAGACACAGGGTGGCAATCGTGCCCGCCAACTTGCTGGAAATAAGTGAACTGTGACACTTCCATACCATCACACCAGACTTCCCAGCCGAGGCCCCAAGCGCCCAATGTCGGGCTCTCCCAGTCATCCTCCACGAAACGAATATCATGGCGCTCCATGTCAATTCCGATCGCGGCGAGCGACCCGAGATAAAGCGCCTGCAAGTCGGGTGGGCTTGGCTTTATCAGCACCTGATACTGGTAATAGTGCTGCAAACGATTCGGGTTTTCGCCATAGCGCCCATCGGTTGGCCGCCGCGATGGCTGCACATAGGCGGCCGCCCATGGCTTGGACCCTAAAGACCTGAGCGTTGTCGCCGGATGAAACGTTCCCGCGCCAACCTCCATGTCATAAGGCTGCAACATGGCACAGCCCTTGGCTGCCCAATAGGACTGCAGCCGCAAGATGATCTCTTGAAAACTACGCGGTTTGTCTGTGCGTTCCGCCATATCTATGCCTTTTCTCAGCGTTGGTCAGCCGTTTGCGCACTACCTATGACGCCAGCGCGATCAGGTCAATCAGACGCCCGTTTTTGTCGCATGGTCCGAGGCTGGCGATAATCAAATAAAGAGTTGTTTGCGTTATTTGGATGCACACTCAAAAGAATTTGATAAAACGGCTTAAGCTTCTCACACGGCACATTTAATGACGAGGATTTCTGTTAATGTCACGGCTCTTGGTTTCTTTTTCTATCGTACTCACCCTTTGGATGGGTGCCGTTACAGCCCAAGATCAAAATCAAGACCCGGTTTGGATCCAGATTGAAGCGCAACCTAGCCTCACGCAGGCGCAAGAGCGTGTCCGCGCCTATTCTGCCGCCCTGCCCGATGTAAACGGCTTCGCCCTTGGTGGCGGCTGGTACGCAATTGCGCTTGGCCCCTACCTGCCCGATGATGCGCGCGAAGTTCTGCGCACCTACCGCAGCGAAGGGCAGATCCCGCGCGACAGCTACATCGCCTACTCGGCAGGCTTTCAACAACAGTTCTGGCCACTTGGCGCAAATCTACTCAACCTCCCCGCAGCTCAAGCCCCCGCAGCTTTGGACGTGGCACCCCCCGCAACAGAAACGCCCGCGACCGGCGACAGTATTATAACCGAAGCGGCACCGACACTCACCGCGCCAGATGAAACACCAACTGAAGCCCGCGCTTCGGAGGCGGCCCTCAGCCGCGAAGACCGTGAGCGCCTGCAAGTGGCCTTGCAATGGGCTGGGTTTTACGACGCGGCGATTGATGGTGCGTTTGGTCGCGGCACGCGTCGCTCCATGGCGGCCTGGCAAGAGGCCAACAACCACACCACCACAGGCATCCTGACCACCGCACAACGCCGCGAACTCTTTGCACAATACAACGCCATCCTTGATGGGCTCGGGCTCAAGCGCGTCCAAGATACCAAGGCCGGTATCGAAATCAGCCTCCCCACAAATGTGGTGGCGTTTGCCAAATATAGCCCCCCGTTTGCGCATTATGATGCATCAGGCGATATAAACGCACGTGTCTTGCTCATCAGCCAGGCCGGTGACCAAAATACGCTCTACGGGCTCTATGACATTATGCAAACTCTTGAAATCGTCCCTGCTGACGGCCCGCGCGAACGCCGCGGAAACGCCTTCACCCTTGTGGGCGAGAGCGCCACGACGGTCTCCCACACAGAGGCCTGGCTGGAAAACGATGAAATCAAAGGGTTCACGCTGATTTGGCCTGCGGGCGATGAAGAGCGCCGCAGCCGCCTGCTTGGTGAAATGCGTGCTTCATTTTCGCGGCTGACAGGTGTCTTGGACCCAGCCGCTGGCATCGATGAGCAAAGCGTAGACCTTGTCGCAGGCCTTGAAATCCGCCGCCCGAAACTGGCGCGCTCAGGCTTCTTTCTCGACAGCGCTGGTCACATTGTCACCACGTCTGAGGCTATCAGTGCCTGCTCAAGAATAACAATCGAAGACGAGTTCGAAGCCGATATCCTTTTTAACGATCCAGTAGCTGGCATCGCGATATTGCGCAGCAAAGAAACTCTCAGCCCCGCACAGACGACCACTCTCACCTCTCGCGACCCGCGCCTGCAAACCGAGATCGCGGTCTCAGGGTTTAGTTACGAAGGTATTCTGGGCGCACCGACCCTGACGTTTGGAACCCTGAGTGATGTGAAGGGCCTCGGTGGGGAACCCGAACTGAAGCGGCTTGCGCTGAATGTCCTGCCCGGAGACGCAGGTGGCCCTGTGTTTGACGATGCTGGCGCAGTTATGGGGATGTTGCTTCCCTCTCCACAGGGCGACAAGCAACTCCCTGACAATGTGAGCTTCGCTATCGACGCGGCAACGATCCGGAAAGTCGCGCAGGCGGCCGGGCTCTCGCCCGATGCTTCGGGGCGTGCCGGCCTCATTGCACCAGAAGATCTTACGCTGGAAGCGCAGGGCATGACCGTCTTGGTGAGCTGCTGGGAGTGATCTCACGCGATTGGCCTACAGGATGAGGCGGGCCAATGGCTCGCCTTTTCTTTATCCGCGCCAGAACGCCGGTATGACCAGCGCATAGACAACCAAAAGCTCCAAGCGGCCAATGAGCATTGCGAAGGTCAGAATACCTTTGGCGACATCATTCAGACTAGAGTAGTTGCCGGCGGGACCGATGATATCGCCAAGCCCCGGGCCGATGTTGGCAACCGTGGCCGCCGCGCCAGAAACAGAGGTGACAAAATCGAGCCCCGTGAAGGAGAGGGCAACCGCCACAAAGCCAAGCGTCAAAATGAAGAATACGAAGAAGCTCATCACCGAGCTCAACACATCCTGACTAATCGGGCGCCCGCTGTACTTTGGTGTGAAGACACCATGGGGCGCTCTGATTTTCTTGATTTGAGAGGCGATGGAGGCAAACAGGATCTGGTAGCGAAAGACCTTGATCGAACAGGCCGTTGAGCCCGCGCAGCCCCCAATCAGACCGATCAGAAAGAAGATCGTGACGAGAAACGGCCCCCAGAGCATGTAGTTTACACTGGAATAGCCTGTGCCTGAAATGATCGAGGCAATGTTGAAAAGAGCCTCGCGAAAAGCTTGCTCCCAGTGGTGCGGAAATATCTTTGTCAGCAAGATCGTTGTGACAATAACCAGCACAATCACCGTGTAGAGGAACCCACGGACCTGCACATCCAGCAGAGGCGCATCCCACTTGCCATTGAGCATTTGAACATAGCGCACAAAAGGCAGCGCTGAGAGCAACATAAAAACAGAAGCCGCATACTCTAGCGGCCCTGTGAAGACGCTGAAACTGGCATCATAGTTTGCCATCCCGCCTGTCGAAACGGTCGTGAAAGCGTGCGTGAACGCATCAAAAACACTCATGCCAAGCAAGATATAGGTCACGATACAAGCCGCTGTCACGGAAACATAAATGGCCGAGATCTGCGAGGCGATCTGCGTGGCGCGGGGGAGGATTTTTCCGAATGTATCAAAAGACTCAGCGCGGAAAATCTGCATCCCGCCAACACGTAGCTCTGGCAAAAAAACCATCGCGACAACAATGATACCAATGCCGCCAAGCCATTGCAGGATCCCACGCCAGAGCAAAATACCGCGCGGCATATCATCTAGGCCCGTAATAACGGTTGCGCCTGTTGTTGTCAGGCCCGACATCGCTTCAAAAATCGCATCGATGAAAGACAATTCAGATGCGCCAATGATCAACGGCAAAGCCCCGAATATGGGCAAAGCCACCCAGACACCTGTGGTGAGCAAGAAGGTTTGCTGGATATTGAGCCCTTCTTTGACACCGTTTTGGCACGACAGCGCAACGAGCCCCCCCACCAGCATGGTTATCACAGCACTTTCGGCAAAGGCCGGCCAGTGCCCCCGTCCATCGACCATATCGATCACCATAGGCGCGAGCATCGTGAGCCCGAGCGCGGCAACAAGAAGGCCAATAACGTATCCAACGGGGCGAAGATCAAACATGAGCGCAGGCTTGGCTTGAAGCCGTGACCCTGTCAAGCATGACTGGCAAAATCAGCCCCCCTCACAAACGCCAAATGCCAGCAACGTCCACTTGGGCACGTAGCTGGCATTTGTTTCTTCTTTGCAGCGAAGCGGCTGTTCAGCAGTAAAACAAACCACTTAGAACGCGCATTTCGATATCATCGCGGTTGATGCCTTTTTTGGCCAGCTCTTCATCGCTCAAAGCGTGAAGGGCAGCGATCTGGCGGCGAAACGGTTCGACGCGCTGTTTGTCTACGTTCTCAAGCCAGCCTACGAAGCCGCTTTGAACTTTGGAAAAAATCTCAGCAAAGCCAAAGCCAGCTGTTGTGGAAAGTGTCGTATAAGCCATTTTGGAAACCTCATTTAATGGTGTGGTTTCCTCCCTCACTTCGAATATAGGTCAGCATTGCTAACCTTACCAATGCCAATACGGAATACCTTATCCGCGCGAGGCGCATAGCTTAGCCAACATGGAACAATGTCGAGAACAGCTTCGGATCAAGGCTTTCGCTCTCAAACAGCGCCCCTTCTGTCAAAACACTTACCGCGTCATGGCTGTGCAGACTTTCCTGATGGCTCGCGATCACCCGGAAGTCACCAACGCGCTCGTCTTGCTCAAACTTTTGCGCAAACAGACGTGCAGCATCTTCCACAAAAATGGGGTTGGCTGCGTTGAGCTCGGCAAAGGCCTGCTCGTCCTCGCGCTTGACCATCACTTGTGTCTCAGTCGGAACAGCGGCGCGGCACATCTCGATCAAGTCTTCAAACCACAGCCTGTCTCCACCCGTATTTTCGACCGAGATACGCGCAACAGAGCGCTGGGAATGGGGCGTAGCCAGTTGCCCCCGCGTTTGGCGCGCGTGCTCTGACAGCTCAAGAGAGCAAGGGCATGTGGACGAATAGACATAGTCCAAATGCATAATCTTGCGGCGCACGCCATCCACCTCGATCAACTCGAGTGCAAAATCGTAATACTGATAGCCCTCCAAGCCAGACCGCAAGCTGCCCACCTTCATGGGAAACGAAAACCGCATCTGGATGCGGGCGTCAAAGCTTTCCAGATCGGTTTTGTAATCGTCCAGCGCGGCTTCGATGATGTCAAAGGAGAAGGTAGAGGCCGAATGCTTATAAAAGCTGCGCATGATGCGCGACATGTTAATACCCTTTTTACCCGCCTCCAGACTCACCGTCCCTGTGACAGAGGTCTCCAGAGTCAGGTCGCCGTTGTCTCGCGTGTGAAACTTGAGCGGCAGGCGAAAGTTTGAAATCCCCACATGCTGAATCACCCGTGGCGCGCCTTTGATCAGGCTTGAGGGGCCGTTCTGCAAGTCAGGCAATGTCGCTTTATAGGCGTCATCAACTTCAAATTCTTCAGGGTAAGCCCTTGCTAGAGCTGGGTAATTTGACACTTCACCCTGTGGTAACAGCCGCGCAATCACAGGATCAAGATCGGCAACTTCCTCAGGAGAGGCACTCAAAGCCCAAGCGCGCAATCGCTCTAGCGCGGCCTTGGCTTCGACGCGATCTGGTGCGGCAATCATTGGTCCAACCTGCTTGTTCATAGTGCTGTCCCCCTTGGGTCACATTGAGTGTAACTTAAGGTCAATACGCAGCGAATGCCATCTCAGACCAAAAACTTCACACAAGCGTCATATCGCAGATTTCTGCAAAATGCGGCGTGGGGCAGCCTATGGGGCAAGCTGTATGGCAGCCTGTATGGACAAGCTGTGGGGCGATTGCGCTGTTTAAGCCTCCTCCAAGGCGTGCAACACGTCGTCGATGATGTCGTCCACATCCTCCAGCCCGACAGAAAAGCGCACAAGACCATCCGATATTCCGAGGAGGTCTTTCTGCTCTTGGGGCAGGCGCTGGTGCGTGGTGGTGGCAGGGTGTGTGGCAATCGACTTTGAGTCGGCAAAATTGTTGGAGATTGTGGCCAGCTCCAAAGCATTGAGCATACGGAAGCAAGCATCGCGTCCGCCCTTCACTTCAAAGGTCAGCACAGTGCCGCCAGCTTCGCCCTGCGCAAGCGCAAGCTCAGCCTGCGGGTGGGCCGAATGGGTCGGGTAGCGCACCGCAACAAGCTTGGCGTGACCATCCAGCGCCTCGGCCACTTTGAGCGCAGCAGCGGCTTGGGCGCGCACGCGCAGTTCGAGCGTCTCAAGCGACTTGAGGTGTGACCACGCCGTAAACGGGTTCATCGCGCCACCAGTATGCTTCAGGTAGGATTCGACCGGACCACGGATAAGCGCTTTGCTGCCGCAGATGATTCCGCCAAGCATACGCCCCTGCCCGTCGACATGTTTGGTCGTGGAGATAATAGCGATATCTGCACCACAGTCGCGGGCATAAGAAAACACAGGTGTGGCCATGGCATCGTCAACCAATACGAGCGCGCCCTTGGCGTGGGCCACATCGCAGACATAGCGCAGATCAATCACCTCAAGGGTCGGGTTGGAAATACTCTCGAGGAAGACAAGGCGGGTGTCCTCGCGGATGGCCGCATCCCATGCCGCGTTATCACGACCATCAACCAGAGTGATTTCGACACCGAAGCGCGCGAGGATATCTTCAAGCACATAAAGGCAGGAGCCAAAGAGCGCACGGGACGCAACGACATGATCGCCCGCTTTGAGCAAGGACATCAGCGCGCCGTTGACAGCCGCCATGCCGGAGGCGCAAGCAAAACCATCTTCAAAGCCCAGATAGCCGGACATGCGGTCTTCAAACATCCGCACCGTCGGGTTGCCGTAGCGTGCATAGATGAACTCGTCTTCACCCGCTTTGACAAAGCGGGCCTCGGCGGCTTCGGCTGTTTCGTAGACAAAGCCTTGCGTGAGAAAGAGCGCTTCACTCACCTCGCCATATTGCGAGCGGCGGGTGCCGCCATGAACAAGTGCGGTGCGGTTCTTACGTGTTTTTGGCATGATATCCTCCGCCAAGAAAAAAGCCCCATCGGCCAAGCCGAAGGAGCCCCTTCACCTGACCTTTTAGCAGATTGTTTTAAGTGGCCCGCAATCTGGTAACAAATCGCCACTGGATCGCACGTTTAGGTTCAAAGGCCTGAGCGGTCAAGTTTCGCTTTCATCCTCAAGCGCGTAGGTGGTGAAGAGCTTTGCCTGACTCATGAAGAATACAAACATGGCCGCCGTGTCGCCGAATGTCTTGAAATAGACCCATGTTGTTTCTGACATGAAGCGCCAGATCAGCTCATTGGCCAAAGCCGTTGCAAAGAGAAACCACATCAGCCTGTGCGTCAGGATCATCCAGCCCTTGTCTTGCAGAGGCATCATCCCCTCCATCACATAGCGCAGGTAGGACTGGCCACGCAAAAGGCCAACGCCAAGGATCGCCCCCATCAGGGTGAAAAAGATTGTCGGCTTGATATAGAGAAATCTGGGGTCATTGAGCCAGATCGTGAGCCCCCCGAAGACGACCACAAGGACCAGTGTCATAATCTGCATTCTGGAGATGTGGCCTGTCAGCTTCCAGAGAATGCCTGTTGTGAGCACGAGGAGCGGCACAAAGCCAGCTGTCACAAAGATAAAGCCCGAATAGTCACGGCCTGCGACGGTGAAGACATCGTCTTTGAACATCATATAGGCCGCGAAAAACAGGATCACCGGCCCCATCTCAAGCGCGACTTTCACAAGCGGGTTTATTTCTTTTGTCTCGGCCATGGTCTCTCCTAACCTCCCATTTCCACTATCACAGCCCCCAGTGCAATCAATGCCATAAGCGCAATGCGGCGCGGGCCGACTGTTTCTTTGAGCGCCAGCCACCCGATAAGCGCCGCAAAGACGGTCGAGGTCTCACGCAGAACGGCCGCTTCGCCCACATTGCCAAGCCGTGTCGCCATCATGACCGAGCCAAAGCTCGCGATGGCCACAAACGCCCCGATGAGGCCCCGCTGCATCAGCGGGCCAATGTCGGGCGGGTTGGTCATGGAGCGATAGCGCGCATAGGCCAGGCAGGGAAAGAACACCCCGTCGATAAAGAAAAACCACGCCAGAAAGGTGAACGGGTTGGCGGTGGCGCGGATGCCGTAGGCATCCCATGTGGTGTAGAGCGCGACGAACAGCCCCGTGATAACCGCCAGACCAAGGGCCGCGTTGAGCGTATCGCGCTCGGCGGTCACATGGCGCAGGTTGTAGACGGCAAGGCCGTATATTCCCAAAAGAAGTGTCCCCACCCCTGCCCACTGAATGAGCGTGAAACGCTCACCAAAGAGAAAATACGCACCAATGACCGTAAAAAGCGGCCCTGTCCCGCGCACCACAGGGTAGACCACGGTGAACGCCCCCTTGGAGTAGGCCCAGCTTTGCATGAGCTTATAGCCCACATGAATGACGAAAACGGCCAAAAAGATCGGCCACATATGCGCCTCGGGCCACGGCACAACAAAGAGCGCAAAGGGTGCGGCCATGACGGCATAGCAAAAATCTATCGCGCCACGTGTGAGCCAGGGGTCGTGCCGCCCTTTTTGCAGCGCGCCAAAGACCGCGTGTAGAAAAGCGGCCGAGAGCGCAAGAAGGAGCGCGAGCCGATGGCCCGCCTCAGTGCCCTCAAGCGAGATCAGCCAATCACTCAAGCGTCACAATGGGGGCCAGCCCCCAGACCCCCGGGATATTTAGGGCAAAAAGAAAGAGCATGGTGTTCAGTCCGCCTCAAGCCCTGTGAGGGCGGCCGCGAACTCTTCCGGATCAAACGGAGCGAGATCGTCGAGCTGTTCGCCAACACCGATGGCATGGATCGGCAGCCCGAACTTGTCGGCCAGCGCGACAAGCACACCGCCTTTGGCTGTGCCGTCGAGTTTGGTCATGACAAGGCCTGTGACATCGGCCAGCTCCTGGAATGTTTTGACCTGAGACACCGCATTCTGGCCTGTTGTGGCATCCAGCACCAGAAGGGTGTTGTGCGGCGCGCTTGGGTCTTTCTTGCGGATCACACGCACGATCTTGGCCAGCTCTTCCATCAGGTCGGCGCGGTTTTGCAAGCGGCCTGCTGTGTCGATCATCAGAAGATCGGCGCCATCGGCTTCGGCCTTGGTCATTGCATCAAAGGCGAGACTGGCAGGGTCGGAGCCTTCCGGAGCCGTGAGAACAGGCACGCCAGCCCGCTCGCCCCAGACTTGAAGTTGCTCGACAGCCGCGGCGCGAAACGTATCGCCTGCGGCGATCACCACGTTTTTGCCTGCGGCCTTGAACTGGCTTGCAAGCTTGCCAATGGTGGTTGTCTTGCCCGAGCCGTTTACACCGACAACAAGCACAACCTGTGGCGTCTTGGCGTAGAGCGGCATGGGCTTGGCAACCTCGCCCATGATCCGTGCGATTTCTCGCGCCAGTATTTGCTTGATCTCGCGGGTTGAAAGCTTGGTGCCAAAGCGGCCTTCAGCCATATTCGCGGTGACGCGCAGGGCGGTATCAACCCCCATGTCAGATGCGATGAGCAGCTCTTCGAGTTGCTCCAGCATGTCGTCATCCAGCACCCGCCGCACGACTGTCTCGCTTTCGGCGCGCCCCAGCAGGCGGTCAAAAAGGCCGGCCTTCTTGGGCTGCTTGGCTGCTGGTTTGGCTGCAGGTTCCACGGGCGCGACACTTGGCTCAGGCTCAGGCTCAGGCTCAGGCTCAGGCTCAGGCTCAGGCTCAGGCTCAGGCTCAGGCTCAGGCTCAGGCTCAGGAAGGACGGCCGATTCTGGCTCTTCTGCAAGCCCCACTTCGGCAGCTGTGTCTGGCTCCGATACCGGCTTGGGCTCTCTGTCAGCCACGCGCTCTGCCGGAGGCGTCAGAGCCTCAACGGCCTCGACCTCACCGCCGTCACTGACGATGGCGTCCAACCCCTCTTCGAGCTTGGAGGAAGACTTGAAAAGCTTGTCTTTGAGTTTTTTGAAAAACGCCATGCTCGCCCCAGAGGTTTGTTGTAAGCTCACATGTAACCCGCTACCCCAGAAGTGAAAAGAGGCTGTGCAACAGTTGCGTTTTGCCGTCTTCGCCTGGATCGCGGCAAAGCCGATGGGTATAGATGAGTGTGATGAGAGTTTGGCTAAGTGTATTTGCCCTGTTTTGTCTGGCCCTGCCCGCTTGGGCCGAGCCGCCTGACCGCGCCTGCACAACGACAAAATGGGGCCAGCAAGAATGTATCCGTTGGGAGCACTTTGTGCATGACACTTGCCAGCTGATTGGCACCATCACAGCGCGGCACGGTTTGGACCCTGGCTTTTTCACACGTCTGATTTGGCAGGAAAGCCGTTTTGATCCTTTTGCAAAGAGTCATGCCAACGCCATGGGTATTGCGCAGTTTATCCGCTCCACCGCTGATCTGCGCGGGCTTGCCGACCCCTACAACCCGGCCGATGCCTTGGAGCATTCGGCCCAGTATCTGGCAGACATGGCCCAACGCTACGGCAATGTCGGGCTGGCAGCTGTGGGCTATAACGGGGGCGAGCGGCGCGCAGAAGGGCTGATTGCGGGCACAGGCGGCCTGGCGCAGGAAACGGTCGATTATGTGCGCATCATCACAGGTGCAGGGCATGAAACATGGGTACAAGAGCCCCCCCAAGAGCTTGACCTGAGGCTCTCCAAAACAGAGAGCTTCACCGCCGCCTGCCACGCCTTGGCCAAAGAGCGCCGCCTCTCGCCACCGCCAAAGACGGAGCCAAGTCTGAAGCCTTGGGGTGTCCAGCTGGCCTTTGGGACAAGCAAATCTGCGGCAAAGGCAAAATATGAAGCGCGCACAGCGCAGTGCCGCGCGCAGTTAAAAGGCGAAACAGCGGATTACATTTTTGAAAAAAGCCGCGCGAGCCGCAAAAACGGCTATTATTTTGCCCGTATCGGCCGTGACACGAACCAGAGCGCATGGGCCTTTTGCAACACGCTGAAAGCGTTGGGCTGTCTCTGTGCGGTCTACCGAAACAGAGGCTAGAACGCGCCCGTAAAGCCGATGAGCAAAAGCGCAAGCGCCGACCAATATGTGCCCCAGACAACATAGGGCAAACCACGCCGCAGTTTGTGGCCCTTGGGCAGCACAAACATATCTTGGGCCAGCGCGAAATCAGACAGAATAAACAAAAGCGCGGCAGGCAAAACAAGCGCGAGGCCCGCAACTGGCGGCAACACCATTGCCATGACCCCCATCAAGACAATCACAGGCACATAGACGAGAGCAGCCCAACGCACCGCGCCTGCGGTCTTGAAGAGCAGATACAGCATAATCAACCCAAGCAGCACCAGCGCCACAACAAGCGGCCAGCCATCAGAGATGCGCACAAAGTCAGCACTGGGCTGAAGAAAGAAGAGAGCCGCAAAGGACAGGTGACCAAAGGCAAACGCCCCGATGCCTGAAAAAAGCTCTTCTGTGCTGTCTTGTTTTGCGGCGCTGCGCGACAAAAAGAAATCGCCCACAGCGCAAGCCGTCAGGCCAACAGCCAGAAGCAGCATATCCGAGAGTTTGAAAGCAACAGCCGCCAAGAAGGCGACCGAAAGTGTCTTCACGACAGACTTGAGCCAAGACGCCCCGGGACGCGCGCAGATGGCCAGATAGCTCGCCGCACAAAAGGCCGCGGCCAGAAACAGAAGCGTCGCATCATTGGGCCAGCCGAACATCAGATCTCCTCAGGGAAGTGCTTTATCGCCATCCTTATCGGGTTTGGTGCGGCTTGTCCAAGCCCGCAGATCGAGGCATCAACCATGGCGGTCGAAAGCTCTTCCAGCAGTGCTGTGTCCCATTTGTCGGCTTGCATCAGCTTGACGGCTTTTTCACAACCAACCCGACATGGCGTACACTGGCCGCAGCTTTCATCCTCAAAGAAGCGCAGCATATTGAGCGCGGCATCGCGGGCGCTGTCTTTGTCAGACAGCACAACAACAGCCGCCGAGCCGATGAACGAGCCGTGCGGCTGGAGCGTGTCAAAATCAAGCGGGATGTCGTTCATATGGGCCGGCAGGATGCCCGACGACGGGCCGCCCGGCTGGTAGGCTTTGAGCCTATGGCCCTCAAGCATACCGCCGGCAGCCTCGATAATGTCCATGATGGTGGAGCCGGCGGGCAACAGATGCACACCCGGGTTTTGCACCCGACCAGAGACAGAGTAGGAGCGCAGGCCTTTGCGGCCGTTTCTCTCAACCGCGTTCAGGATCTCGGGGCCTTCGCGCATGATCTTTGCGACCCAGTGCAGCGTCTCGACATTGTGTACAAGCGTTGGACGCCCGAAGATGCCAACCTGTGCGACAAACGGCGGACGGTGACGCGGCATACCGCGCTTGCCCTCGATGCTCTCGATCATCGCGCTTTCTTCACCGCAGATGTAGGCGCCCGCGCCGCGGCGCAAATCGATATAGCCCTCAGCAACCAGCCCTGCATCTTCCAGCGCTTTGATTTCGCGGCGCAAAATTTCGAGCACGGCGGGGTATTCATCGCGCATGTAGATAAAGCAGGTGTCTGCCTCAACCGCCCAAGCGGCTATCAGCATACCTTCCAGAAAAAGATGCGGCACGCGCTCCAGGTGGAAGCGGTCTTTGAACGTGCCCGGTTCGCCCTCATCGCCGTTCACAGCCAGATAGCGCGGACCCTCGTTCATCCGCACAAAGCCCCACTTCTTACCCGAGGGGAAGCCCGCGCCGCCAAGACCGCGCAGGCCCGAGGAAAGAACCTGCTCCTGAACAGCCTCCCAATCGCCCTTTTCGCGCAGGTTTGAGAGCACTTCATAGCCCCCTGCGGCGCGGTAGGCCTCAAAGGTCTCATAGGGTGGCAGATGCGCATGGGTGTCATCCGCTGCGATGGCGGCAAGCACCTTTTCTGGCGTGGCATGGTCGATATGGTTGTGACCGATCTCAAGCACCGGGGCCGTATCGCAGCGGCCCATACACGGCGCGCGCAGAACGCGCACTTGCGCAGGGTCATGACCTGCCTCAAGCGCGGCCTTCAGCGCCTGGGCACCCGCAAGTTCACAGGACAGGGAATCACACACACGGATTGTTAGAGCGGGCGGCGGTGTCTCGCCTTCTTTGACCACATCAAAATGGGCATAGAAGGTGGCAACCTCATAGACCTCGGCCATGGAGATGCGCATCTCTTCGGCCAATGCGCGCAAATGGGCGGCTGAGAGGTGGCCGTATGTGTCCTGAATTCTGTGCAAATACTCGATCAGAAGGTCGCGGCGGCGCGGTGCATCCCCGAGCAGCGCCTTGACGTCCTCCCAAGCCTGATCCTGAAGCTGGCGGCCCTTGGGCGTGTGGCGCCCTTTGCCCTTGCCCGATTTCCAGACACCTTTGCGTTCGTCCAGCCCCATGAGAGCCCCCTGTCTTACGTTTGAGACAAGCCTAAATGCCGTGCACCGCGGGCGCGAGGCTAAAAACGACCTTAGGCGGATCATTCGCGTTCAGCCCGATGAAACTTTGCCCATTTCTGCCCTACTGTTGCCACGCATCCGCGTTAGACTGGGCTGGTAACGAGGTGTTTCATGGTTTATTTTTCTGTCGCAACGCTCACGCATGTGCTGCTGCTGGGCTTGGCTGCCGTCTCGGGCGGCGGGTTTGTCTGGGCGGCTCTGGCCTACATCACTGTTTTCACCGCTGCACTTGACCGCTTTGTTCCGTTTGTTTTGCCACAAATGCCCGAAGGGGCCGAGTTCCCGACAGGGGCGCGGCTGTCTGTCTTGCTTGGTGCGCTGCATTTTCCGCTGCTGCTTCTGGCGGTGTTTGCCTGCGCCTTTATGAGCCATAGCCCCCTTGAAAAAGTCGGAATTTTTATCGCCTTCGCGCTCTTCTTCGGTCAGGTATCCCACCCCAATGCACATGAGCTTATTCACCGCAAAGAACGCTACGCGCGCCAGCTGGGCCGCTGGGTCTATGCTTCGCTGCTCATGGGGCACCACGCTTCGGCGCATGTTCTCATTCATCACACCCATGTCGGCAGCGATGCAGACCCAAATTCAGCGCCGCGCGGGATGGGTTTTTATCGTTTTTTTATAAATGCTTGGAGGCGGTCTTTCACAGATGGCTTGAAGATTGAGGCCCGCCGTCTCATACAGGCTGGCAAGCCTTCGGGCGCACACCCTTACAGACGGGATGCGATCGTTGGTGCGGGATTTCTGGCCTTGAGCTTTCTCATGGGCCAGTGGCTCGGCCTTGCCGTTTATCTGGGGCTGGCGCTCTATGCCCAGGTGCAGATTTTGCTTGCGGATTATGTGCAGCACTACGGCTTGCGCCGCGCGCAGCTTGAGAGCGGCAAACTTGCCCCCGTAAGCGAAGCGCACTCTTGGAACGCGCCACATTGGTTTTCGTCTTCCCTGACACTGAATGCCCCGCGCCATTCGGACCACCACATGAACCCGCAGCGGCCCTACCCTGCGTTGCGCCTCAAACAGGACGTGATGCCGACATTGCCCCACGCGCTTCCCGTCATGGCGGTGATTGCGCTCTATCCGCCACTCTACCGCAAAGTGATGGCGCGCGCGCTTGCCCGCTTGAAAGAGGTGCAGGAGAGCGCCTAAGCTCAAGGCATGTTACGATATATCTGCCTGATCCTTGCCATGGCGCTGCCAGCGGCCGCGCAAGAGCGACTGACTGGAGACGCCTTTGATGCGTTCACACGTGGACAGACGTTTTACTACGGCTATGACGCAGAGCCATATGGCGCAGAGGAATACCTAGAAGACCGCCGCGTGAGATGGTCGTTTCTGGATGGGCAATGCAAAGAGGGCTACTGGTATGACACGCCAGAGCGCTTGATATGCTTTGTCTATGAAGACCGCCCTGACAGCCCCCAGTGCTGGGCCTTTTTCAACGAAAGCGGAAAGCTGCGCGCCACCTTTGAAAACGGCGCACAAGCAGCGCCACTTTACCAGATTGAACGCACAGAAGAGCCCATGCTCTGCCTTGGGCCCCAAATCGGCGTTTAGCGCAGCTTTGGCGGCTTTTCGGGGTTGCTACCCGGAGCGGCGATCTGCTCGGACTGGACAGGCGCAGGCTGGGGCACGTCAAAGCGCAGGCCCGCGCGCCCGAATTGTGCGCGCAACCCCTCGCTATCGTTGAAGAAGGCCACATCCAGCGTCATGTCTTCCAGACCCGAAAACACCAGCGCCTCGCTTGCCGCTTTGGCCAAGGGCGCTTGGGCGGGCTCTTTTGCGCCCAGAATGGCCAGCATCAGCCCGCCCTCGTCTTTGGACACAAGGTAGGCAACTTTGGCCAACCCGGCCGCGCGGCTCAGTTTGGCATCCAGCGCATGAAGCAGAACCTCCGGGATATCGGGGCTTCGCAGCGCAGCAAGCCCGCCTTTGCGCTTGGGCGCAGGCTCGGCCTCTTCCGGAGCGGCTTGCAGCGTGTCGCGCATCCAGACCAGCGCCTCGGCGGGCAGCATGATAGAGGATGGTGCTACTTCAAGATTGAGCGCCAGCCCGGCCTCCTCGGAGGCCAGCATTTGCGCCATAATACGCCCTGACAGCGCGGCATAGGGCGCGGCACCGCCAGAAAAGGCTGCAAGGCGCTCAGCGGAATCAAACCCGAGAACGTAGCGCGCGCCTTCCACATCGATCATCTGCGGCTCGATGCTGCTCGCCTTGGGCTCGGCCTCCAGCAGCAGAAACACTTCGATATCAGCCAACACCGCATAAAAGCTCATACGCAGGGACACATCATCAGGGTTGCTCATCATAGCCGCGTGGGCCGTATCCAGAACTGTTTTCGTGCTCATGCCAATGCCTCTTTTACCGCTTTGCGCAGTTCGGGCAGCAGATCAGCCTCAAACCACGGGTTCGCCTTTAGCCACCCCGTATTGCGCCACGACGGATGCGGCAAGGGAAAAACCTGTGGCGCATGGTCTCGCCAGCGCTGCACCGTCTCGGTAACCGAGAGACGCGCGCCCAGATGATAACGTTGCGCAGCCGCCCCGATCACCACGCGCAGCTTGATATTGGGGAGATGCTGCATAACGTCATCGTGCCACGTGGCCCCGCACAGTTTGGGCGGGGGCAGATCGCTGCCGCGTGCATCATACCCCGGAAAGCAGAACGCCATCGGCACGATCGCCACATGGGACTGGTCATAAAAGGCATCAGACGTGAGGCCAAGCCAGCTGCGCAAGCGCTCTCCTGAACGGTCATCAAACGGCACACCGCTTTTGTGAACCCGCAGCCCCGGTGCCTGCCCCGCAATGAGCACCCGCGCGCTCGGGCGAAACCAAACAACAGGCCTTGGGCTGTGCTGTGTGTCTGTGCCCGCAAACCGCGGCGCACACATCCGGCACTTCGCAATGTCACTCTGAAGGCTCATGCGGCAAGTTAAGCTCAGATAACAGGCTGCAAACAAGACTAAAATCTGCGACACGCCTGCGCAAATGCGCGGCTTTCCCCTGTTTTTCAACAAGATGTCTTATTTTTGCCCCAAACAACTGTATAGTCTTACGAAACAATAAGTCGGCCTGCGCGCTACAATGTATTTCAAATACATAAACTCTTAGCAAAAGCAGCGTAAGGTCGGCAGGTCAGAGCAGAAACGGAGCGCACATGCTCGAGTTCAACAATGTCAGCAAGTCCTTTTGGACAGGCACACAGAGAAAGGTGATCCTTGAACAGGTCTCTTTCCGTGTGGAGCTTGGCACATCGCTCGGTATTCTTGCGCCCAACGGAACGGGCAAAACCACGCTCATCAATATGATGTCCGGACTTGAGAAGCCTGATGAAGGCTCGATCTTGCGCGAGTGCAAGATCAGCTTTCCTTTGGGTTTCATGGGCGGGGTTGTGGCGCGCCACTCGGCTGTAGAAAACAGCCGCTACATCGCCCGCCTTTACGGGCTTGACCCTGACTATGTAGAAGCGTTTTGCCGCTGGCTCTGCAACCTCGGAGAATATTTTGAACAACCTCTGGGCACCTATAGCCAAGGGATGCGGGCGCGGTTCTCTTTTGCGCTGCTGCTCGCGCTCGACTTTGACATTTACCTGATTGATGAGGGTATGCCCAACTCGACAGATGTTGAATTTAACCGCAAGGCAGGCGAAATTCTGCGTGACAGATTGCGGACCACAACCGTGATCATCGTCTCCCACCAACCCCAAGTGCTTGAGAAATTTGCGCGCTCCGCCGCAGTATTGTTAGATGGCAAGTTGCATATGTTTGACACCCTAGAAGAAGCGAAACAGCTCTATGACTACCAAACCCAAAGCTAGAAAGTTTCGCATAAAACGGACCACGCCTCTTGGCGCAGGAGCAAGCGAGACCGCCCCACAAGCAGCCGCGGCAACAGCCGCCGACACGGGCCGCAGGCCACCCCAGGATGCGTCTCAGACTCAAGCGCGCCAAGGCGCTGTTGAAACTGCGCGCGAGGTCAAGGCAGAGACCGATATCGACGCGATTCGCCGCGAAGGGCTGACAGGGCGTCAGCTGCGCATGGCGCGGCGCATGGCTCAAAAGCACGGGCTGGCGCCGATCTCTGATTTTGACGCGGTCCGCCAGCTGCGCGTCAAAGGCATCGACCCGTTTCAAGCGTCAAACATGCTCGAACTTGTGGTGCCCGGACAGGCCGCCCAAGACGAGGAAACAGGGACGGTTTTGCCCGGCATGGGAAAAGTCCAGCTTCCCCAAACGATCAAACCCGCAGGAGACCAGCTGCCACAAACCGAGGTTTATACAGCGGAGCGGCGGTCACTCGAAATCACCGAGATCCAGCGCGATATTGCGCGCCGCCGACGCAAGCGGCTTGTTTTGCTCCTGTCTCGCCTCTCAGCCTTTGTCTTTCTGCCAACTCTTCTGGCAGGCTGGTATTACTACGCCATCGCGACCCCGATGTACTCGACCAAGTCGGAGTTTCTCATCCAATCTGCCGATGGTGGCGCGGGCGGTGGCCCTTTGAGCGGGCTTATCCCGTCACAGCTGGCAAACAGCCAGGAAAGCATCGCCGTCCAGTCGTATCTGACGTCAAAAGACGCGATGATCCGACTGGATGAAGAAGAGGGCTATAAAGCCCATTTCTCTCAACCCTCGATTGATGCAATCCAGCGCCTTGATGCAGATGCCACCAACGAAGCAGCGCATAAAACCTACAAAAAGAACATCAAGATCGGGTATGATCCTACCGAAGGTGTGGTCAAAATGGAAGTGATTGCTGCCGACCCGCAGATCGCAACTGCGTTTTCAAAAGCGCTGATCTCATATGCGGAAGAGCGGGTAGACGCCTTGTCACAAAATATCCGTGACGATGCCATGGATGATGCCCGCCGCAACCTTGAAACAGCCAAAGTGGAACGCCGCCAAGCGCAGGAAAACCTGATCCGCTTGCAAGAGGTCTACTCTGCCGACCCCACAGAGCAGCTGGCAGCCCTGCGCGGCCAGATCACAACTTACGAGCAACAGCTGCTTGAAAAAAACCTTGGCCTGCAGGCTCTGCTGGACAACCCGCGCCCCAACCAAGCCAAAGTTGACGGCGCGCGCGGCGATGTGCGGCGGCTTGAAAACCTGCTCGACGGGCTTGATGCGCGCATGACCCAGCCAGACAAGACGGGGCTTTCCCTTGTACAGCAGTCAACAGAAATAGAACTTGCCCGCGCCGACTTGGCAACGGCAGACGCATTTTTGCAATCGGCGCTTCAGGGCGAAAAGCAGTCGGCGCTCGAAGCCGGGCGACAGGTGCGCTATCTGACCGTGCCTGTGCGCCCCATTGCGTCTGATGCCCCGAGTTATCCGCGCAAGTTTGAAAACACCATTCTGGCTTTCCTGATCTTTTCAGGGATTTATCTGATGGTGTCATTGACAAGTTCCATCCTGCGCGAGCAAGTCTCGAACTGATCCCGGTAACGGCGCAGCCCACAGTGGCTGCGCCTTCTCTCATATTGAACGTCAAAGAGTATACATATGCAGCCCAAGAACGCTTCTACCCCCAACACATGGTCTTTTCTGCGCGACCCGATGATCACGCCAACAGGCTTTCGCGAGTATGATGCGCGCTGGAAGTACCCCGAAGAGATCAATCTGCCCGGGATCACAGCGCTTGGACTTGGGCTTGGCACCCAGATGCATGAACGCGGCATTGAGCCCGTGATTGCCGTGGGCAATGATTATCGTGACTACTCCCTCTCGATCAAAAACGCGCTGATGCTTGGCCTGATGCAAGCCGGCATTCATGTGAAGGATATCGGCCCGGCCGTGTCGCCTATGGCTTATTTTGCACAGTTCCACCTTGATGCACCTGCTGTGGCCATGGTTACGGCCAGCCACAACCCGAACGGCTGGACAGGCGTAAAAATGGGCTTTGAGCGCCCTCTCACCCATGGCCCAGACGAGATGAACGAGCTGCGCGCCATTGTGCTCGAAGGCCGTGGCGTGGCCCGCGCAGGTGGCTCATACGAGTTTGTTGAAGGTGTGCGGGAAGCCTATATCGACGATCTTGTGGGCGACTTCAAAATGAGCCGCAAGCTGCGGGTTGTCTGCGCCACAGGCAACGGCACGGCCGCGGCCTTTGCGCCAGAGGTGTTTGAGCGCATCGGTGTAGAGGTTGTCCCCTCGCACAACGAACTGGACTACACTTTCCCCCACTACAACCCGAACCCGGAAGCCATGGAAATGCTCCATGACATGAGCGCCTCAGTCAAAAACAGCGGTGCCGATTTTGCCCTTGGCTTTGATGGCGATGGCGACCGTTGCGGAGTGGTGGATGATGAGGGTGAAGAGATTTTTGCCGACAAAGTCGGTGTTATCATGGCCCGTGACCTCAGCAAAATCTATCCCAACAGCACATTTGTGGCAGATGTGAAGTCGACAGGTCTCTTTGCCTCTGATCCCGAGCTTTTGGCAAACGGCGTCACCGCCGACTATTGGAAGACTGGCCACAGCCACATGAAACGCCGTGTGAAAGAGCTGGGCGCTTTGGCGGGCTTTGAAAAGTCGGGGCACTACTTTCTCGCAGAGCCCGTCGGGCGCGGCTATGACTGCGGGCTGCGTGTGGCTGTGGAAATCTGCAAGCTGATGGACCGCAACCCCGCTATGAAGATGTCTGATCTGCGCAAGGCCCTGCCCCAGACATGGGCGACCCCCACAATGTCACCCTATGCGGCAGACACCGAGAAATACGACATCCTTGAGCGCCTTGTCGCCAAGCTGGTGGCCAAGGCCGACGCAGGCGAGCAGATGGCAGGACGCCCTATCAAAGAGGTTGTCACCGTGAATGGTGCCCGCGTTATTCTGGACAACGGCTCATGGGGCCTTGTGCGTGCGAGCTCGAACACGCCCAACCTTGTTGTGGTGTGCGAAAGCTCGGAAAGCGAAGCTGAAATGCGCCAAATCTTTGCCGAGATCGACGCTGTCATTCGCACAGAGCCAGCCGTCGGTGACTACGACCAAACCATCTGACAGGTGCAAAGCCATGCGCGTATCACGGCAACGCACCGTGATACGCGCATGGGTTATGCCGCTGCCAGCCCCCGCCCTTTGAGCAAGGCCTCAACACCTGGCATGCGCCCACGAAAGGCCGTGTAAAGCTCGGCTGCATCGCGCGAGCCACCTGCCCCCAGAATGTTAGCCTCCAGAGACGCGGCCAGCTCGGCATCAAAGGCGTCGCCTTTTTCCTCAAAAGCCTCAAACGCATCTGCGTCCATAACCTCTGACCACATGTAGGAGTAATATCCAGCCGAGTAGCCGTCGCCCGAGAACACATGGGCAAACTGCGGCGTTGCGTGGCGCATTGTGATCGCTGCAGGCATGCCCATTTCAGCAAGGATCTCGGCTTGCCGTGCCATTGGGTCGGCCGGGGCTGCGCCTTCGTGAAAGGCCAGATCCACCATCGCCGAGGCCACATATTCGACAGTCTGAAAGCCCATATCGAAGGTGGCTGCGCCAAGCACTTTGTCCAACAAGGTTTTTGGCATCGCTTCACCCGTTTCGTAGTGGGTGGCAAACTCGGCCAAAACCTCGGGCACCTCGAGCCAGTGCTCATAGAGCTGGCTGGGAAGTTCCACAAAGTCACGCGCCACGGATGTGCCTGAAATGCTCTCGTAGGTGACATTGGACAACATCTGGTGCAACGCATGGCCAAACTCGTGAAACAGCGTGCGCGCGTCATCATAGCTCAGGAGCGCAGGTGTGCCTTTGGCAAAGTTGCACACGTTGATCACAACAGGCGTTTGCACCTCGGGGAACTTGGCCTGCGCCCGCATCGCCGAACACCAAGCACCCGAGCGCTTGGAGCCACGTGCAAAATAATCTCCAATGAAAACGGCAACATGCTGGCCGTCCCGGCTCACATCCCAAGCGCGGCAATCTGCATGGTAGAGCGGCACATCAAGGGGCTTGAACTCCAGCCCGAACAAACGGGTGGCACAGGCAAAGCTCGCCTCGATCATACGGTCGAGCTGAAAATACGGCTTCACCTCCGCTTCATCCAGATCATGCTCTGCAACACGGCGCTTGGCGGCATAGTAGCGCCAGTCCCACGGGGCCAAATCGCCGTTCACCCCCTCTTCGCGCATCATGGCGGTCAGCACCTCGGCGTCTGCTTCGGCCTGGGCCTTGGCCGGGCTCCAAACATCTGTGAGCAGCTGGCGCACGGCAGCAGGCGTGCCCGCCATCTCGGTTTCGAGCTTGTAATCAGCAAAGCTCTCATACCCCAGAAGCGCTGCGCGCTCCGCACGGAGCGCAAGAATTTCGGCGCAAATCTCGGTGTTGTCTGTCGCCCCGCCGTTGGCGCCACGGGCTGTCCAGGCCTCAAAGGCGATCTGGCGCAAATCGCGGCGCGGTGAGAACTGCAAGAAAGGCACGATCAACGAGCGTGAGAGTGTCACAACAGGGCCAGTTGCGCCCTTTTCTTCACCAGCTGCGCGGGCTGTGTCGATCACAAATTGGGGCAGCCCCTCAAGATCTCCCTCTGAAAGCTCCATGAACCAGTCGCGCTCATCGGCCAGCAGGTTCTGGGTGAACTGCGTCCCAAGCTCGGCAAGCCGTGATTTGATCGCAGCCATGCGCGCATCTTCCGCTCCCGTGAGAGCGGCACCTGCGCGCACAAAGCCCCGACGTGTCAGCATCAGCACGCGCGCCTGCTCGTCACTCAACCCAAGCGTGTCCCGCGCGCGCCAGACGGCTTCCACCCGGGAAAACAGCTTTTTATTTGCGGTGATACGCGAGAAATGCGCTGCAAGTTTTGGGGAAAAATCGCGCTGCAAAGCCTCACGCTCTGGCGTGCTATCCGCCCCGGCAACCGTGAAGAAAACAGAGAGCACTTTCTCAAGATCGCCCCCCGCCTGTTCGAGCGCGCCAATCACATTGTCAAAGCTTGCAGGCGTCGCATCTTCGGCAATCGCGCTGATTTCTGCATCATGTGCGGCCAGTGCTTTTTCCAAGGCTGGTGCAAAATCAGCGTCGGAAATTTTGTCAAACGGGGCAATTTTGAAAGGTGTTGTCCAATCGGCGAGTAGCGGATTTGTCATGCGTGTCTCCTCATGCTTGGCCTCAAGCTAAGCTGCAGAGCAGCAAGCTTCAATCACCCAGCCAAAAGATTCGCCTGCCCTCAGCCCTTTTGACAGATCGGGCAGTCTTTGCGCGGTGCGAGCTTGATTTTGCGGCTTTCCCCATAGAGCCCATCGTATATGAGCAGCTCTCCGCGCGTGACATGGCCTGCGCCAGTGAGCAGCTTCACCGCCTCAAGCGCCATCATCGTGCCAATCACTCCGGGCAGCGGGGCCACCACGCCAGCTGCCGCGCAAGAGGGCGCTAGCCCCGCTTCGGGCGCTTCAGGAAAAACACATTGGTAGCAAGGGCCTGACACGGCCGGATGAAAGACAGACAGCTGCCCCTCCCATTGCGCAAGCGCCCCAGAAATCAGCGGTTTCCCCTGCGCGACTGCCGCCGCATTGCTCAAATAGCGGGTCTCGAAATTGTCGGTGCCATCCAGGATGACATCATACTCGGCGAAGAGGCTCTCTGCCAGTTCCGCCGTCAGGCGGCGCTGATAGGGGCGCACCTCGACATACGGGTTCAGCGCCAGCATGGCCTCACAGGCGGATTGCACCTTGGGCAACCCGATCATGTCATCCCGATGAATGACCTGCCGCTGCAAATTGCTGTTGTCGACTGTGTCGTCATCAATCACACCGATGGTGCCCACACCTGCCGCGGCCAGATACATCAAGACAGGGGAGCCAAGCCCGCCTGCCCCGATGACCAGAACTTTGGCCCCCTTGAGCTTCTTTTGCCCTGCCCCGCCAAGCTCGCGCAGCACGATATGGCGCGCATAGCGCTCAAGCTCTGCTTCGCGAAAGGTGCCTTGGGGTTTTGCGGCCACCTCTGGCTCGGCCCGCGCCTTGAGGCGGGAAAGCGCAGCGCTGTAAAGCCCGACACATGCGGCAAAGCCACCGATAAGGGCCCAAGCCGCAAGGTTTCCCTCGGCCAGTGTCACATCAAAAACTGCAGCCGCCACATAGACCAAAGCCATACCAGACCAGACCAACGCGCGCGGCCAGCGCAAGCGCCCCCCCAGCGCCCAGACCATCGCCATGACACCCAGAGTCGCAAGCACCATCAGCTTTGCCCCGTTGAGCCAAAGCCACCTGCGCCGCGCGCTGTGTCTGAGAGCGTCTCGACAAGGTCAAAGCGCGCCTGAAGAACCGGCGCAACAACCATCTGCGCGATGCGGTCGCCATGCTTGATCGTAAAGGCGTCAGACCCGGCGTTCATCACAATCACCCCAAGGGAGCCGCGATAATCGGCATCAATTGTGCCCGGGCTGTTTGGCAGCGTGATCCCGTGCTTGAGCGCGAGGCCCGAGCGCGGGCGCAGCTGCACCTCATAGCCCTGCGGAATTTCGAGGCGCAGCCCGGTTGGCACCAGCGCACGCGCACCAGCGGCCAGCGTGATCTGCCCGCGATCAGCCAGATTTGCGCGAATATCAGCCCCGGCCGCGCCTGCGGTTTCGTAGGCAGGAAGCTCAAGGCTCTGATCTGCGCCTGCATCCCACATGACATTTACAGTGACCACATCTCGCCCCTTGTTTGAAAGTTCACGCTCAAACCCATCAGCCAAGCGCCGCCGCAATCTGCGCGGCAAGCTGGCGCGCCACGTCTGATTTGCTCATGCGCGGCCAGCTCTCGCTGCCCTCAGCCGTGATCAGCTGCACAGCGTTTTCGCTTCCGCCCATAATCCCTGTCTCCGGGCTGACATCGTTGGCAACGATCCAGTCACACCCCTTGCGGATGCGCTTTGCCGTCGCGTTGGCCAGCACATCATCTGTCTCGGCTGCAAAGCCGACAACAAGCTTGGGGCGGCCTTTTGGCAGCTGGCTGACATGGGCCAGAATATCGGGGTTCTCGACAAACTCGAGCACAGGCAACTGGCCTTTGTCTTTCTTGATTTTGGAGCTGCTTTCGCCCTTTACGCGCCAGTCTGCCACCGCAGCGGCAAAGACAGCCGCATCAACGGGCAGCGCCCCTTCAACGGCCGCAAGCATCTCTTGTGCGCTCACCACCGAGACGACCTCCACACCTTGCGGAGGGGCGACATCGGCAGGCCCTGTGACAAAGACAACCTCGGCCCCGAGCGCGGCAAGAGCCGAAGCAATGGCCGTGCCTTGCGCACCAGAGGAGCGGTTGGCGATATAGCGCACAGGGTCAATCGGCTCGTGGGTGGGGCCGGATGTGACCAACACACGTCTGCCCTTGAGAGGGCCGTCAGACAGGGCACTCTCGATTGCTGCAAGAATCTCCATCGGCTCGGCCATACGCCCGGCGCCATGTTCGCCACAAGCCATATCCCCCGAGTTTGGCCCGACAAGCCGTAAGCCATCCGCCAGAAGCGTGGACAGATTGCGCTGTGTTGCAGGGTGCTCCCACATACGCACATTCATCGCAGGTGCCATCAGAACAGGGGTATCTGTCGCCATCAGCAGGGTTGTGGCAAGGTCATTGGCGTGGCCCCCGGCCATCTTGGCCATCAGGTCAGCGGTGGCAGGCGCAACAACCACAAGATCCGCCACACGGCTCAGTTGGATATGGCCCATCTCGGCCTCATCTGTCAGATCAAAAAGATCCGTGTAAGCCTTCTCCCCTGCAAGGGCCGACACCGAGAGAGGCGTTACAAACTGCTGCGCCGCCCGCGTGAGAACAGGGGTCACATGCGCGCCGCGCTCTTTCAGGCGGCGGATCAGCTCAAGGCATTTATATGCCGCAATCCCGCCCCCGATGATTAGAAGTACTCTCTTGTCAGCCAGCATTGCGGCCCCCGCTTTTTTCTCTTGGCACAAGAGTTAAGCCGAGCCGCGGGCAAACTCAATGGCCTCAGTCTTGCTGAGGCTGCCACAGGCCACTCTGCGGGGCGGCGTAACTTCACTTCCCACAAGTTGCAAAACAACCTAAACAGGCGTCATGACATATGATTTGTATATTGGTGACAGGGCCTTTTCGAGCTGGTCATTGCGCGGCTGGTTGATGCTTGAAAAGTTTGGCTTGCCTTACAAGGCTCATCTTGTGGGGCTCTATGCGGGCACAATGGCCAAAGATCTTGCGCCACTCGCGCCTGCGCGCACGGTGCCTGTTTTGCGCTGTGAAGACGGGTCTATCTTGTATGATAGCCTCGCCATGGCTGAAGAGCTGGCGACCCGCCATCCTGAGGCTGATATGTGGCCAAGCGAGCCGAAAGCACGCGCACTGGCTCGCTCGATGACATCCGAAATGCACGCTGGCTTTCCAGCGCTGCGCGGCACGTGCCCTATGCAACTTTTCCACCAATGGGTCGGGTTTGAAGCTTCGGCAGCCGCGCTGGCCGAGCTTGAGCGCCTGGAGCTTCTGTTTATACATGCGAAAGCGCAGGCCTCTGACGGGCCATGGCTCTTTGGCGCTTACTCACTGGCGGATGTCTTCTATGCGCCGCTCATGGCACGAATTGCAGGCTACGGCCTGCCTGTTGGCCCAGATATCGCGGCCTATATGGCAACCACTTTGGCTGACCCCGCTTTTGTGGCATGGCGCAAAGAAGGCATAACCCTTTCCTATGATCCGTTCCCATACCCACAAGATCTGCCCAAAGCCGACTGGCCAAGCTTTTCAAACGGATGTGGCCAGATTTAACGATCTTGTTAACCAAATCTAAACCAGAATTGCATACCCGTTAACCAACACGGGTTTTGGTAAATGGTATCACGGACATATACAGTGGCATTTGAGGGCGTAGAGGCGCGCACTGTCGAGGTGCAATGCGCTGTCACACCCGGCTTGCCGTCTTTTTCCATTGTCGGCTTACCTGACAAAGCCGTTTCAGAAGCGCGTGACCGTGTTCGCGCGGCGCTCTCAGCGCTTTCTATCGCCCTGCCCTCCAAGCGGCTGACCATCAACCTCTCGCCGGCCGACATGCCCAAAGAAGGCAGCCACTTTGACCTGCCCATCGCTTTGGCCTTGCTCGCCGCTTTGGGAATATTGCCTGACGATGCTGTTGAGGGTGTTACCTCTTTGGGCGAGCTTTCCCTTGATGGCGCGCTTGTGCCTGTCATCGGGGCGTTGCCTGCGGCACTGGCCGCAGCTGAAGAAGGCCGCAGCTTGGTCTGCCCTGAAGCTTCCGGTGCAGAGGCTGCATGGGTTGACGCCGCGCAAGTGATCGCACCGTCGTCATTGCTCCATGCGATCCAGCATCTCACAGGCCAGATGCCCCTGCCCCCCGCCCAAGCGGGCGAAGTCCGCGCAGAAAGCGGCGGGCGTGACCTGCGCGATGTGAAGGGACAAGAGCGCGCCAAACGCGCGCTGGAGATCGCCGCAGCAGGGCGCCACCACATGATTATGATCGGCACGCCGGGGTCGGGAAAATCGATGCTCGCCGCGCGCATGCCCTCTATCCTGCCGCCGCTCAGCGCCAGCGAGGCGCTGGAAACATCCATGATCCACTCGCTCTCGGGGCTGATCGAGGAAGGCGGGATCTCGCGCCTGCGCCCCTTTCGAGAGCCACACCATACCGCGTCAATGGCCGCAATCGTGGGCGGAGGGCGCAGCGCCAAGCCTGGCGAGATCAGCCTTGCGCACAACGGTGTTCTGTTCATGGACGAGTTCCCGGAGTTTCCTCGCGCCGTTTTGGAAACGCTGCGTCAGCCCATAGAGACAGGCGAAGTGGTGGTGAGCCGCGCCAATGCCCATGTGCGCTACCCCTGCCGCTTTTTGCTTATTGCGGCCGCAAACCCTTGCAAATGTGGCTATCTGTTTGACCCCGCCCGCGCCTGTGCCCGTGTGCCCATGTGCGGAGAAGATTACCTTGGGCGCATTTCTGGCCCGCTGATGGACCGCTTTGATCTGCGTCTTGATGTTCCCGCTGTCTCGCTGGGCGATCTCGATTTGCCCGCAAGCGGCGCCACATCGGCGGAAATTGCCGCCAATGTTGCGCGGGCTCGCGCCGCACAGGCGACGCGCTTTTCTGAGGTTTCCGAAATGCACCTGAACGCCGATGCAGAAGGAGCTCTTTTGGAGGAAATCGCCGCACCAGACGCAGAGGGGCGCGCCTTTTTGCTCAAAGCCGCCGACAAATTTGGCCTGACGGCACGCGGCTATCACCGGATCTTGCGGGTCGCGCGGACGATTGCCGACCTTGACGGCGCAGCAGACGTGCGCAAAGCCCACATTGCCGAGGCGGTCAGCTTTCGCGTGGGTGGTGTGGCAGGGAGCTGATCCAGCGCGCAGTCGTGCCAATCGCGTCTCGCGCTTCGGGCAGCCAGCCGTCCAGCATTTGCCACACATGCGGAGCATCCGCCCACATCTCCAAGCGCACATCGGCACCAAAGGCACGCAAACGGGTCTCCATGCGCGTGGAATCATCGCGCAAAATTTCGGAGTGAGAGGCCTGCAACAAAACAGGCGGACACTTGGGAAACCGCGCAAACAGCGGCGAAGCGCGCGGATCATCTGGCGCGGTTTCACCGAGGATCATAGCCGCCAGCTCGGGCGCACGATCGGCGGCAAAGAAGTGATCTTGCGTGCTATTTTCCTGCATGGACGCGCCAGAGAATGTCTGGTCGGTAAAAGGCGACCACGCGAAAAGCCCTGCTGGTGGCGTCTGCGCGTCACAAAGGTCTGCCAGCAAAGCCAGCGCCAGCCCGCCCCCCGCACTGTCGCCACCCAGAACGATCTGTTCAGGCGCATAGCCCAATCCAAGCAGATGCTGCCAAGCGCGCCTCACATCTTCCAGCGCCGCAGGAATGGGATGCTCCGGTGCGAGGCGATACGCGGGAAGAAAGGCTCTCGCCCCACTCATCCGGCACAGCCGCGCGACCATGCGCTTGTGGGTGTGCGGCGTCCCCGCAATATAGCCACCACCATGAATATAAAGCAAAACACCTGCGCTTGTGACAGGGCCACTCGACACCCAAAGCGCAGGCAAGCCACAATAGGATGTCTTGGAAAAAACGGCCCCCTCTGGGGTGCGGAAAATCAATCTCGCAGCGCGATCCAAATGCCTGCGCACCACCTCTGGCGCGGTCACACGGCCTGTCAGCCTGCGCAGGAGGGGGCGCACAACGGCCCCCATCACGCGCAGCTGCCAGCTCATGCGCGTTTGGCTTCGATCGCTTCCCAGATTTTGGCCGCGATGTTCACACCATCAAAGCGCTCAAGCTCCTGAATACCGGTTGGTGAGGTCACGTTGATCTCGGTGAGATAGTCACCGATCACATCAATCCCGACAAAAACCTGCCCTTTTTCCTTCAGGAGCGGGCCGATGCGCGCACAGATTTCAAGGTCGCGCTCGGTCAGGCCAACTTTTTCCGGCCGCCCGCCCACATGCATATTGGAGCGTGTTTCGCCCGCCGCTGGCACACGGTTGATCGCGCCCACAGGCGCGCCATCAACCAAAATGACCCGCTTGTCGCCATTGGACACATCAGGCAGGAATTTCTGCATAATCAGTGGCTCGCGGCTGTTGGCCGAGAACAGCTCATGCAACGATGCAAGGTTGCGGTCTTCCGCTGTGAGGCGGAAGACACCTGCGCCGCCGTTGCCGTAGAGCGGCTTCAAGATCACGTCTTTATGCGCGGCCTTAAAGGCCTTCAGATCTTCCAGATCACGTGTCACCATGGTCGGCGGTGTGAGATCAGGGAAATCGAGAACAAGCAGTTTCTCAGGATAGTTGCGA
Source organism: Lentibacter sp. (assembly GCF_965658795.1). NCBI lineage: Bacteria > Pseudomonadati > Pseudomonadota > Alphaproteobacteria > Rhodobacterales > Roseobacteraceae > Lentibacter > Lentibacter sp. Next base: position 101,453 of record NZ_CBFHTG010000002.1, read on the forward strand.
ACCCAGAACGGGTCATTCACGACCAGCGTGTCGGGGTGAATGCGGTCGAGAAGATGCGTTGTTGTGATATAAAACATATCAAACGGCGGATCCTGGCGCAGCCAGACCACATCGAATGTCGACAGATCAACCTCGGTTTCGTCTCCAAGCGTGTAGTGGTTGCCCTCTTCGCGGCGCACGGTCAGGGGCCACCCACGGGCAAGAACGCGCCCCTCGCGATAGCTCAGGCGCTCGGGTGTGTAATAAAACAGCTCATGCCCGCGCGCTTGCGCCTCTTCAGCGATCCGAAAGCTGCTATCAGCGTTGATGTTGATTGGCCCGATCGGGTCCATTTGGAAAGCAATTTTCATAATGCGGCCTTATTGCAGAAGTTGCTTCATAAATGGCCGAGAACGCAGCAGGGTTCAATGGCTCAAGCGCCAAAAGCGTTTTTCACAATATGACAAGCCCCCGTGCCATTCACCACGGCCACATCGATCCGCATAAGGCTCAGCCGCCCGTCGGGTAGGACGGCTGCATACTCTTCTGCCGCAGAGGCAATGCGCATCATCTGTGCTGGCCCAATGCGCTCGACAGCTTGTGCAAAGTCGCGTGCGCGCTTCACTTCCACAAAGACTGTCTCGTTGTTTTTGGAAAAGATCAGATCAATCTCGCCTGCCTTGCCCCGCCAGCGCTGCTGTAAAAGGGTGTAGCCCGCCTGCTCATAGCGCCGCTGTGCGATATGTTCGGCGGCCAATCCCGCGTGGTAGGCTGTCGCGCCGCGCTTGCGCGCGCGCTCGGAGGGTGAAGTAGTCGTTTTGGCAAACATAGCTTTGTTCACCACATCAAGCCTAACAAAAGCTTAAGACTTTTGCAGTTCCAGCCCGATTTGATAAATTTCGCGGCGCTTAACACCGGTTTCTTGAGCCAACTTGTCAGCAGCATCGCGCAAGCTCATCTCGGGCAGCAGCGCTTCAAGCCCTGACACCAGCACATCCCGGCTCACCTCTTTTTCTGCGCCTTTGCCGATCAACACAACAATCTCGCCCTTCAGGCTCCGCTCTGCCAGCTGTGCTGTCAGCTCATCCAACGTGCCGTGCAGCACCTCTTCAAACTTTTTGGTCAGCTCTCGGCAAATCCGCCCTTCGCGCTCACCCCCCAAGACTTCGGCGGCATCGGCGATCATGGCGGCAATGCGCTTGGGAGATTCGTAAAACACAAGCGTGCCTTGCGTCGCCTCAAAGGTCTTCAAGGCCTTGCGGCGAGCCGATTTTGCATTGGGCAAAAAGCCTGCGAAGGTGAAGATATCGGTGGGCAAGCCCCCCAGCGTCAGCGCGGTGATTACGGCAGATGGCCCCGGCAGTGACGTAACACCGAAGCCTGCCGCCTGAACTTCACGCACCAGATGATACCCGGGATCAGCGATCATCGGAGTTCCCGCCTCAGACGCATAGGCGACCGATTGCCCAGCGGCCAAAGCCTTGAGCAGCTTTGGGCGGGCACGGTCTCCATTGTGATCGTGATAGGCGATCACGGGGCGGTCTTTGAGCGGTATGCCGTGGATTTCCATCAGCTTTTTGAGCGTACGGGTGTCCTCGGCTGCCAAGACATCCGCACTTGCCAAGACATCAAGTGTGCGCAGTGTAATGTCGCGGGCTGTGCCCAAGGGCGTCGCCAGCAGGTAGAGCATGGGCGCAAGTGTGCCTTCTTGATGATTCACCTCTAGACCCTCGCGCCTTGACGTTTATGATTGACCTCGAACCCAATGGCATGGGCGGGCAGACGAATTGCCGTTGTAGAGCCCGCGGCCTCATTGAGAAAGAAGTAATATATGTTTGCTGTTTTGAGCACCCTCCAAAAGCCATTCACAAAATTTGTCGCTGTTTTGAGCCTATTGTGGCTGGCAGCCTGCCAACCCATTTCGCTCGCAGATGTCAATTCGGGCAACATCAACGCCGGCGAGACCGTACGCGTCGCCCTTTTGTTGCCACGTGGAAGCGAAATTGAGGGCGACAGCATTGTATCCGATTCGCTTGAGAACGCAGCACGCTTGGCCGTTGGCGACTTGCAGGGTGTAGAGATCGACCTGCGTGTCTACTCCACGGCAGGTGACTCTGCACGCGCAGCCATAGCCGCAAAGCAAGCTGTGGCAGACGGCGCCCAAATAATCCTTGGCCCTCTGCGCGCTGAATCTGCAAACGCAGCCGCCGTGGCCGTGGCGCCAGATGGCGTCAATGTTCTGGCGTTTTCAAACAATGCGACAGTGGCAGGCGGCAACCTGTTTTTGCTGGGGTCAACCTTCAACAACACAGCAGATCGCCTCACGGCTTATGCCAAAAAGACAGGCAAAGACCGTATCCTGATCGTCCATGACGAAGAAATCGGCGGCCAGCTTGGCAAAGCGGCCATCAGCCAGGCGATTGCGCGCAATGGAGCCACTCTGGCAGGGACAGTTGTATACGAGCGGTCACAGCAGGGCGTGATCAGCGCTGTGCAGCGCATAAAAGCGGCTCAGGCTGCAGGCCAAGCGAATGCAGTCTTTCTGACATCAACCTCAGATGCTGCCCTGCCGTTTTATGCACAGATGCTGCCTGATGTCGGCATCAGCAACGCCACCACGCAGTTTATCGGCCTGTCGCGTTGGGACATTCCGGCGCAAACATTGCAACTGCCCGGCCTTGAGGGCGGCTGGTTTGCGATTCCTAATCCTGCCAAATCAGCAGAGTTTGCGGCGCGCTATGCTGCGGCCAATGGCGCACAGCCTCACCCCCTCGCCGCCTTGGCTTACGATGGGATCGCAGCCGTGGGCGCTCTGGCCAGCACAGGCAAACGTGACGCACTTTCAAGGGCTTCCATCACCCAAAGCGCAGGCTTTCAGGGCTCCAACGGCATTTTCCGTTTCCGGGCGGACGGCACAAACGAGCGCGGCCTCGCCATTGCTCAAATTCAGGACAAAAAAGTCGTGATCATCGATGCCGCGCCACGGGCGTTTGGCGGCGCAGGGTTCTGAGACCAAATTGGATTTTGCGCTTCCACACCCACCCGCCGACCTGATCTGCCCTGCGGGGCAGATTCTGGATGTGTCCGCGCTTCAGTCAGACCTAAGGACATTGGTGTCTAAAGGCTTTGAAGAGCCCGAGCTGCGCAAAGAGGCAACCGTACTTTTGCTTGGCCTGCGCAAGCAAGGCATGACAGAGATTGAAACAGCCTTTCGCGCAGAACCTTTGAGCGCACGGCCCACAAGGCGCGCCTATTGCTGGCTCGCTGATTGCCTTGTGATTGCCGCATACCATTTGGCTGCAAATGTTTTGCACCCTGTCAAAACCGGTGCCCGCGGCGAAGACATCGCGCTATTGGCGGTGGGAGGCTACGGGCGTGGCGAAATGGCGCCGCAATCGGATGTAGACCTTCTCTTTCTGACGTCCAAAGCCATCACACCGCGCGCTGAGCGCGTGATCGAGTCCATGCTCTACCTTTTGTGGGATTTGCGGCTGAAAGTTGGCCACGCCAGCCGCAGCATCCCCGAGTGCCTCAGTCTTGGCGGGGAAGACTTCACCATTCGGACCGCCCTTCTGGAGCAGCGCTTTCTCATCGGGGCAAAACCTGTTGCCACAGAGCTGGCAACGCGGCTTGAACAAGATCTGTTCAAGGGAACAGAAACAGAGTTTGTCACAGCCAAGCTCACCGAGCGTGACGAACGCCACGAGCGCCAGGGCGAGCGCTACATGGTCGAACCAAATGTCAAAGAAGGCAAAGGCGGCCTTCGCGACCTTCAATCGCTCTACTGGATCGCAAAATATGTGCACCATGTAGAGAGCATTGAAGAACTTGTGCGCCTCAACGTTTTTCGCCCCGAAGAATACGAGCGTTTTCAGGAAGCCGAAAATTTCTTGTGGGCCGTGCGCTGCCATCTGCACCTTGTTACAGGCCGCCCCAACGAGCAGCTGACGTTTGATTTGCAGGTCGAAGTGGCAGAGCGCATGGGATACCAAGACCGCTCTGGCCGCCGCGCCGTTGAGCACTTCATGCAAGACTACTTCCGCAATGCGACGCGGGTGGGCGACCTCACACGCATCTTTCTATCCAAACTGGAAGCAATACACGCCAAGTCAGAACCACTTTTGCAGCGGATTTTCTCGCGCAAGCCCAAGGTAAAAGCTGGCTACGAGGTGATCCACGGTCGGCTCGCGATTTCGGATGAAGATACGTTTCTGTCCGACCCGCTCAATCTTTTGCGTGTGTTTGAAGAAGGTTTGCGCACGGGCATGCTGATCCACCCCGACGCGATGCGACTGGTGACCGCCAATCTCAACCTGATCGATGAGCCTTTTCGCGAGAACCGCGAAGCACAGCGCATTTTTCTGGATTTGCTCCTCAAGCATGGCAACCCCGAGCGCGCCCTGCGGCGTATGAACGAGTTGGGTGTCCTCGCGGCCTTTATCCCCGAATTTGAACCCATCGTCGCGATGATGCAGTTTAACATGTACCACTCTTACACAGTGGATGAGCACACCATTCAGGTGATCTCGCATTTCTCGCGTATCGAGCGGCTGGAGCTTGAAGAAGAGCTGCCGATCTCAACCGAAATTCTGCGCGAAGGTGTTGACCGCAAGATACTTATGGTTGCCATGCTTCTGCACGATATCGGCAAAGGCCGCGATCAGGACCACTCCGTTCTTGGCGCACAGATCAGCCGCAAGATCGCACCGCGCCTCGGCCTCAGCCGCAATGATTGTGACACAGTCGAATGGCTGGTGCGCTATCATTTGCTCATGTCAGACATGGCCCAAAAGCGCGATATTGCAGACCCCCGCACAGTGCGCGACTTTGCCAAAGCCGTGCAAACCGTCAAGCGGCTCGACCTGCTTACGGTGCTGACCGTCTGTGATATTCGCGGTGTTGGCCCTGACACATGGAACAACTGGAAAGCGGCTCTCATCCGCGCGCTTTACCGCCAGACACGCCACGCGCTGGAAGAAGGCATGGAGGCGCTCAACCGCGAAAATCGCGGAGCAGAGTCCAAAAAGGCACTGCGCGGCGAGCTGGCCGACTGGAGCAAAAAGGACATCAAGGCCGAAACAGCGCGCCACTACCCGCCCTACTGGCAAGGGCTGCACATTACGGCTCATGTTGTGTTTGCGCATCTGCTGCGCGGGATTGGCGACGCTGAAATCCGGATTGATCTGCACCCGGATGAAGACCGCGACGCGACGCGCGTTTGCTTTGTCATGGCCGACCACCCCGGTATTTTCAGCCGTATGTGCGGCGCACTGGCTTTGGTTGGTGCCAATATCGTCGATGCGCGCACCTTCACCTCAAAAGACGGCTACGCCACCGCCGCGTTCTGGGTTCAGGACTCCGAGGGCAGCCCCTTTGAGGCCAGCCGCCTACCCCGCTTACGCAAGATGATCGAGCGGACTTTGGCAGGCGAGGTGATCACAGGTGACGCGATACAGCCGCGTGACAAACTCAAGAAACGCGAGCGCGCGTTTCGTGTGCCCACGTCCATCACCTTTGATAACGAAGGCTCCGAGATTTACACCATCATCGAGGTGGACACCCGCGACAGACCCGGCCTGCTCTATGACCTGACGCATACGCTGGCCAACACCAATGTCTACATCGCCTCAGCTGTCATCGCGACATATGGTGAGCAGGTTGTCGATACCTTCTATGTGAAAGACATGTTTGGCCTCAAGTTTTACACCGAGAGCAAACAGAAAACGCTGGAAAACAAACTGCGCGCAGCCATATCCGAAGGGGCTGAACGCGCGCGCTCCTGAGGGCTGCGGCAAGGCAAACCACCCGGCACATAGGCTTGGACACCCAGTCGAAAACCTGATCTTTCTTGATCGGCTCTAATCGTCTACACCAGCGTCAAACAGCAAAAGACAGCCCATGAAACAAATTCGCCTCGTTACAGGTATCTTCACAGTCGGCTTCTGGACGCTCATGAGCCGCATTATGGGTTTTGTGCGCGATATCCTGATCTCCTCCTACATCGGGCCGGGCGCTGTCATGGATGCTTTTGTTGTGGCCTTCCGCTTGCCCAACATGTTCCGACGCTTTTTTGCCGAAGGCGCGTTCAATGCGGCTTTCGTCCCGATGTTTTCAAAGAAGCTTGAGGCCGGTGAAGATGCCGAAGGCTTTGCCTCGGCCGCACTAAGCTGGCTGAGCATGGCTGTGCTGGCTCTTACGGGGCTGGCGCTTGTCTTTATGCCTGCACTTGTCTGGGCCACCGCCGAAGGCTTTGCTGGCGATGAGCGCTTTGACATGGCCACAGAGTTTGGCCGTGTCGTCTTTCCTTATATTTTCTTCATCTCGCTGGCGGCGCTCTTTTCTGGCGTGCTCAACGCCACAGGCCGCTTTGCCGCCGCTGCTGCTGCGCCTGTTCTGCTCAATATTTTGCTCACCCTTGCTATGCTTTTTGCGGCCCAAACAGGTGGCAATGTAGCGCGTGCGCTTGTCTGGATGATCCCGTTTGCAGGCGTCGCGCAGCTTGCTCTGGTCTACATCGCAACGCGCCGTGCGGGGCTGCGCATTGTGCCCCAGTTGCCGCGCCCCAGCCCCGAGATGGGCAAGCTCTTGCGCATCGCCGTGCCCGCCTCGCTGGCGATGGGTGTTGTCCAGATCAACCTTGTGGTGGGCCAGCTTGTCGCATCCGATTACGAAAAGGCTGTGAGCTGGCTCTATGCCGCTGATCGGCTGTATCAGTTGCCGCTTGGCGTGGTTGGTATTGCTGTTGGCATCGTGCTGTTGCCAGACCTCTCCCGCCGCCTCAAAGCGGGCGATGACACAGGCGCGCAAAATGCATATTCCCGCGCATCGGAACTGTCGCTTGCGCTTACCCTGCCCTCAGCCGTTGCGCTGCTGGTGATCCCGCTGCCGCTTGTGTCGGTGTTGTTTGAGCGCGGTAACTTTAGCGGCGATGACGCGGCTGCAACCGCGCTTGCCGTCAGCATTTACGGCCTCGGCCTGCCTGCCTTCGTTTTGCAAAAGACGCTTCAGCCACTTTTCTTTGCGCGCGAAGATACCAAAAGCCCCTTTCGCTACGCCCTTCTGGCCATGGCCGTGAACGCGGCTCTGGCCTTTGGCCTCAAGCCCTATATCGGCTGGCTTGCCCCCGCCGTTGCAGCCACCCTTGCCGCATGGATCATGGTGGCGCAGCTTGGCTTTGGCGCGCGTCAGTTTGGCGAGGTCACGCGGCTTGACCAGCGCTTCAGAAAGCGCATCTGGCGGATCATCTTTGCCTCTGTCGCGATGGGCGTGGTGCTATGGGGCACCAATCTGGCGCTATCGCCCCTGTTTGTAGCTGGGGGCTGGCGCTACCTTGCTCTTGGGTTGCTCGTCAGTATCAGCATCTTTGCCTACTTCGGCCTCGGGCAACTCTTTGGCGCGTTTCGCCTTGCTGAGTTCAAGACTGCCCTGCGCCGCGGATAGCCATGCGCAAACGATGAAACCCGCCGGGGCTCACAAGAAACGACACCAGAAAACCCGTGGCAAAACCCACGATTTCCGCAATCCAGACACCGTCTGAGCCAAACAGCAGGCCCAGAACAAGCCTGATCAACATCAGAAAGCCGATCAGCTGGAACGCACGCAGCTGTGGCTCGCCCAGCACGCGCAGCTGCACCCAAAGAATATAGGTGAACGCCCCAATCAGGCCATAAGCCGCAGGATAGCCCCCGATCAGCACCCCAGCATCTGCCTTCAACAAGCCCCAAGCCAAAGCCCCGAGGATAGAGGCTGAAAAGAAGACGACCAGAACCGCCCACCAGCGGAACCTGTCGCCGACATACTTTCCCAAAGCCAACATGATCGCGGCGGCAAAAATCATATGGGTGAAGCTCGCGTGCAAGAACGGGTAGGTTACAAACCGCAGAAGATGCTCGGGCGGCCAAGCCCCCCGCTCCCACATCAGCTGTACCAAGCTGCCAAAAACGCCATAATCCTCGATCGCAGCCACCCGCCAGCCAATCCCTAAGCGCCCGCCGACAAGCCCGGCCTCGGCAGCGGCAAACACGCCCTCCAAAGCCAGCATGAGGCCAAAAAGCCCCACAACCACGGGTGAGATATCATTTACGGGGCTTTGCGCGCGCATGGTGGGCCTCTGCTTGACGTTGCTTGGCCCCATGAGTAAGCCAGCCCAACACAGACTTCCAGACGGAGAACGATCATGAGTGACACGATTGCCCCGAACGCCGCGTTCAAAAAACGTGTTTTCTCAGGCATCCAGCCCTCAGGCGGGCTGACGCTTGGCAACTACCTCGGCGCAATCAAACGCTTTGTGCAGATGCAGGAAGAAGACTACGAGACGATCTATTGCATGGTCGATCTCCACGCCATCACCGTCTGGCAAGACCCTGAAGCGCTGCGCCGCCAAACCCGCGAGCTGGCGGCTGGCTTCATCGCCTCTGGAATTGACCCTGCCAAATCAATCCTCTTCAACCAGTCCCAGGTGGCAGAGCATGCGCAGCTTGGCTGGATCTTCAACTGCACCGCCCGCATGGGCTGGATGCAGCGCATGACCCAATGGAAAGACAAAGCAGGCAAGAACTCTCAGAACGCCTCGCTTGGCCTCTTTGCCTACCCGTCCCTTATGGCGGCCGATATCCTTGTTTATCACGCAACCCATGTGCCCGTGGGCGAAGACCAGAAGCAGCATCTGGAACTGACGCGCGATATCGCGATCAAATTCAACAACGACTTCGGTGTTGATTTCTTCCCGGTCACAGAGCCTGTCATTGAGGGCGCTGGCACACGCGTGATGAGCTTGCGCGACGGCTCAAAGAAGATGTCAAAGTCTGACCCTTCTGATGCAAGCCGCATCAACATGACCGATGATGCAGACACAATCGCCAAGAAAATTCGCAAAGCCAAGACCGACCCTGACGCGCTGCCTTCAGAGGTTGAAGGGCTTGAGGGCCGTGCCGAGGCACGCAACCTTGTCAACATCTACGCAGGTCTGGCCGATATGACCGTGGAGCAGGTCCTCGCCGAGGCCGGCGGGCGGGCCTTTTCGGAGTTCAAACCGATGCTCGCGGAGCTGGCGGTTGCAAAGCTTGCGCCCATTTCAGGCGAGATGGCGCGACTGATGCAAAACCAGGACGAGATCGACGCCCTCTTGCGCCAAGGTGCAGGGGCCGCACGCGAGATAGCCGCGCCCATCCTTGAAAAGACCTATGATATTGTCGGCATGGTGCGCTAACAGCTCTTGCGCAGCGGGCAGAGCTGTTAGCCCTTTACCCTCCTGAAAGCTCGACATAGGTTTCGCCCAAGGAGGACCAGTGCATGGCAGTCGGAACGAACATAAAAACCTATTTCAACGGAGCGTGGCATGCGGGCAATGCCCCTGTGATCAACGCTGCCGACCATGGCGCATGGCTCGGCAGCACCGTCTTTGACGGTGCACGCTTTGTGAACGGCTTGATGCCTGATCTTGACCTGCACTGCGCCCGCGTCAACCGCTCCGCAGAAGCTCTTATGCTGAACCCGACTGTGAGCACAGAAGATATGGTCGCCATCGTGCGTGAGGGGCTGGCCAGCTACCCCACGGGCGCCGCTGTCTATATACGCCCCATGTATTGGGGCATTGGCGGCGACATCACAGCGATTGTGCCGAGCCGTGAAGAAACAGGCTTTGCGATCTGCCTTGAGGAGATCCCCTTTGCACCCGACACGGCGAGCACGACACTTACACGCACGCGCTTCCGCCGCCCTGTGCTGGAGAGCGCAGTGGTCAATGCCAAGGCTGGCTGCCTTTACCCGAATAACGCAAGAATGTTGAGCGAGGCGCGCGCCAAAGGCTTTGGCAATGCGCTTGTCGCGGATGCCATGGGCAATGTCGCCGAAACGGCTACGGCCAATGTCTTTATGGTGAAAGACGGTGAAGTCTTCACGCCCATCGCCAACGGCACCTTCCTCTCGGGGATCACCCGTGCGCGGCACATGTCAAATCTGACAGCCGACGGCACGAAGGTGCATGAAGCCGTGCTGAGCTTTGAAGACTTCCACGAAGCTGACGAGATTTTCTTGTCGGGCAATATGTCCAAAGTCACCCCTGTGACCGCCTTTGATGACACAAGCTACCAGATCGGCCCTGTCACACGCCGCGTGCGGGAGCTTTATTGGGATTGGGCTGCGTCGACAGCATGACGCCCCATGTCCGTGCCCCATTGCACCTCTGGCCCGCTTGGGTCATTCTCTGTTCTGATCAGGGAGACCAGGTATGCGTAAGTTTCTAGTTGTGCTCGATGACAGCCGTGAATGCCTCAACGCAATGCGCTTTGCGGCCATGCGTGCGGCCAAAACAGGCGGTGGCGTTGAAATTCTTGCGGTTATTCCGCCGGAAGAATTCAATCACTGGATCGGGGTTGGAGACATCATGCGCGAAGAAGCGCGCGAGCGGATCCATGCCCATTTTGAAGTCTTCGCCAAATGGATGCGTGACCGTCAGGACGTGGACCCCGAGCTTGTCATCCGTGAGGGCGAGCCGATCTCTGAAATTCTGGAACAGGTCAAAGACGACAAAGAAATAGGCGTTCTTGTGTTGGGTGCAAGCTCGGACAAGAAAGGCCCCGGCCCTCTGGTCACACAGCTGACCCGCGCGGCAGGCAGCCTTGAAATTCCCATCACGATTGTGCCGGGCGAGCTTTCCAAAGAACGCCTCGAAGCAATCACATAACATACTGAAAAAACAGGATATCCCATGAGCGATACAGATAAAAAAGACGACGATAAAAAGAACGGTGGCATCGCACAAAAGCTTTTTGAAGCCCGCGAAATCCTGATCTGTGAAGCGATCGACCAGAAAATGGCGAGCCGCGTTGTGGCGCAGCTTCTGGCCCTTGCCGCCGACAGTGATGATGACATCACATTGTTCCTCAACTCCCAAGGCGGACACGTCGAGGCAGGCGATTCTATCCATGATATCATACGCTTCATCAAGCCGCGGGTGCGGATTATCGGGACCGGCTGGGTGGCTTCGGCGGGGACGCATATCTTCTTGGCCGTGGATAAAGAAGACCGCATGTGCCTGCCCAACACCCGCTTCCTGATCCACCAGCCCTCCGGCGGCGTGGGTGGCAAGGTGACAGATATCGCCATTCAGGCCGAACAGATCGAGATCATGCGCGCCCGTCTGGCACGGATCATCTCCGAGCAAACCGGCCAAAAGCTTGAAAAGGTTATGAAAGATATCGAACGTGACCACTGGATGGATACGAAAGAAGCCATGGAATACGGCATCCTTTCAAAGGTGATCACACAGGTCTCCGAGCTGTCCTAAGCCGCTCAAACAGCCTTGAAATCGGCCCGCCTTGCGCGGGCCTTTTTTGTACGCAAGCGCCCTCGCTCTACCCTGCGGTCAGGGCTGTTAACCTCTTCAAACCCCGCTGGAAACAGGGGGGTGATATCCGTGCACCATGCGTGCACCCCATGTGCACCGCCGCAGTGCAGAAAAAGTAAACGCGAATTAACTTAACAGGCCGTTCGCAGGGCGTGGCGTCTGCAAAATCCGGGTTGCATCCCCACAGCGGCCCTTCGCGCCAGCCGCAACGAAAGACTGCTTCGAGCCCATCAGCGACATTCAAGCATGCCGCCGCATGGAAGGCCTTCTCGGCCATCGGAGCCAGAGCGCGTGATTATGCCATCGCAAGAAAAAACTGGCAGCCTGCGCCTGGTCTGATCTTCGAGAGCACCTGCCCTTCTTGGCAAACTGTCCGGCCTCTCAGCTGCTGCTCGAGGTCATGACGTCTTGTTCCGAAAAACCGAGAACGACCATGCGCTCCTTTCGTTGGGGCCGAAAGCCGTTCGAACCGCGTGATGTTGTCGGGGGTCTTCTCGGTCTCAATGATCGATAGGATCAGGCTGTTCTTGACGCCAACAACGCAATCCACACGGCGGGAGTCCCGAACGTTTAGGTTCCAGTTCCCCAGTGTGGCCTGTGCGACCTCGTCTTCAACGCCATTTAAGAGCTTAGTAGTGTCCTGCTGGTTCAAGCTCACAAAAAGCACATTCCCGCGGAGCAGGTCGATATCGCCCCGTTCGATAGGCCTGTCGTGGATCTCCTTGACTTGATTTTCAGTCAGCCAGAACCCTCGATCACCGTGACCAGCGACCTTATTGGTGTCGCCTAGCAGCGGGATTAATGCCGTTTCGAGGGAGTGAGCTTCTGGGTCCGTCAACCCATGACTGATGATGAGGACTTCGACGTCCTTCCGCGCGCTATGAATTTCGCGAATCTTAGCAAGTTTATGCTCACCTTCATTGAGGGGCGTGCCGCCCATCTCAATCTGGGCATGGCTAAAACAGCGATTTCCGTTCCCTTTCCCGATGTAGAAAATCCGGTCCTTGAGCGCCCCTTTTTTGCGGGGGTCGGCAAGTGCATAGACGTAAGCCGCAAGCTTTGCGGACACCATGGTGTTGAATGGCACGAAATAATCCTTCCTTTAGCGCGTCAAATTCAGTATCGGTCAATCATTTCTGCAGATCAAGTGAGCAGGCCTTGCGGGGCGTCCGATCTCCGCCCTGTACGTCGCTGATGCAGCAAACGGCAGCAAAGTCCGCACACCCGCCCCTCAAGAAAACTGTGCAGATGGCTGGTATCGTTCAAACTCACGCGCGGGCCAGTTTAGAATCATTCCAAATCTTGACTTTACCCCCCGCAAAGCTCATATCTGAGCAAAGAGATAAGGAACCCGCGCCATGTTTATCCAGACAGAATCCACCCCAAACCCAGCCACGCTCAAGTTCTTGCCCGGCCAGACCGTTCTGGCGACAGGCACGGCTGATTTTCCGAGTGCGGAAAGCGCCGGGTCCTCTCCGCTTGCAAGCCGCATCTACGGTGTTGAAGGTGTGACAGGCGTGTTTCTGGGCACAGATTTTGTGACCGTGACCAAGGGTGAGGCGGTTGACTGGGATCACATCAAGCCCTCTGTGCTTGGCGCGATCATGGAGCACTTCCAGTCAGGGGATCCGGCCCTTGCAAGCGGTGGCGCCGAGGCGGCTGGCGGCCATGCCGAGCACACGGGCGAAGATGGCGAGATCGTCACCCAGATCAAAGAGCTGCTCGACACGCGCGTGCGCCCTGCTGTCGCCCAAGACGGTGGCGACATCACATTTTACGGCTTTGAAAAAGGCGTGGTCTATCTGCACATGCAAGGCGCTTGCGCGGGTTGCCCCTCGTCCACCATCACCCTGAAAATGGGGATCGAGAACCTGCTGCGCCACTATATTCCCGAGGTGACAGAGGTACGCCCTGTTGCCGTCTGAGCCTCTCATACTGGCGTTTGACACATCGGCCGCGCATTGCGCGGCCGCTTTGTTGCGGGGGGAGCGCTTGCTGGGCACGGCCTATGAGCCGATGAAGCGCGGCCAGTCCGAGCGGCTGTTTACCCTGTTGGAAGAGCTGCTCACAGAGCATGGCGCAGGCTGGCAAGACATTGGCAAAATTGGCGTTGGCGTGGGGCCAGGGAATTTTACGGGCATCCGCATTGCGGTATCGGCGGCGCGCGGTCTGGCGATGTCGCTCGGGGTGCCTGCTGTTGGCGTGAGCAACTTTGCCGCCGCGCGCTTTGGTCTGCCTGACGACACGCCCGTGGCGCTCCCCGCCCCGCGGGAGCAGGTATATTACGCGGCCCAAGGCGACAGCTCTGAGCTGCTTGCCGCCTCGGGCGCAGGCCAAGCGCTTGGCTTGCCTGCTCCAGAAGAGCTTGTTCTGCGGATCGCCCGGATTGCGCAGGCCACGGCCAGCGCCCCGCCACCTGCCCCGCTGTACAGCCGTGCAGCCGATGCGGCCCCTGCCTCTGACCAGCCCCCCAGACTCCTTGATGACGCCTGACGCGCTTGCCGCGCTTCATGCGCTCTGCTTTCCCGCGCGCCCGTGGAGCGCGGCAGAGCTGGCTGCGCTTCTTGACCAAGACGGTGTGATCTGTGTGGCCCAAGACACGGGCTTTGCCTTGGCGCGGGTGACGCTGGATGAAGCCGAGTTGCTGACAATTGCCGTGGCCCCGAGCGCACAGGGCAAAGGGCTTGGCGCAGCACTTTTGGAGCAGCTGGCCTTGGAGCTGCGCACCCGTTCTGTGGCCAAGCTCTTTCTGGAGGTGGCCACCGACAACGCCCCTGCCCGCGCGCTTTATGCGCGCGCAGGCTTTGCAGAGGTGGGCCGCCGCCGCGGCTATTACCCACGGCAGGCAGCCCCTGCTGTTGATGCGCTCGTGCTGGCCTTGGAGCTTGGTGCATAAGTGCAAATTCCTGCTTCTTTGCCCCAAGGTCACACTGCAAGAATCGGTTGACCCTCGCGCGTTAAAAAGCCCTTAATAACCGCGATCACCCGATCTGCTCGATATCCGCAGCGCAACCCATGCGCCTGCGCAATAAAACTGGGAGAAACCAATGACCCTCATGCAAAAATTCCTCGGGGGCGCAGCTGCGCTTGCCCTCAGCGCTGGTGCAGCGCTCGCCGAGCCAGCCCTGATCTATGATCTTGGCGGCAAATTCGACAAATCGTTCAACGAAGCGGCCTTCACAGGCGCCGAAAAATGGGCTGAAGAAACAGGCGGCACATACCGCGAGATCGAACTGCAATCAGAAGCACAGCGCGAGCAAGCTCTGCGCCGCTTTGCAGAAGCCGGCTCGAACCCTGTTGTGACAACGGGCTTCGCCATCGCCTCTTCTCTTGAAGAAGTTGCGAAAGACTACCCTGACACCAAGTTCATCAACATTGACGGCTGGATCGAGAACATCCCTGCCAACGTACAGTTGATTGCCTTTCAGGAGCACCAGGGCTCCTACCTTGTCGGTATGATGGCGGCCATGGCCTCCAAAACAGGCACTGTCGGCTTTATCGGCGGTATGGATGTCCCGCTCATCCGCCACTTCGGCTGTGGCTTTGCACAGGGTGCAAAGGCCGTGAACGCGGATATCAACATCGTTGCCAACATGACAGGCACAACGCCAACAGCCTGGAACGACCCCGTCAAAGGCTCCGAGCTGGCCAAAGCCCAAATCAGCCAGGGTGCTGACGTGATCTATGCTGCGGCAGGCGGCACAGGTGTGGGCGTTCTGCAGACAGCGGCAGATGAGGGCATCCTCTCGATCGGTGTGGACAGCAACCAGAACCACCTGCACTCAGGCAAGGTTCTGACCTCCATGCTCAAGCGTGTAGACGTCGCCGTTTACAACGCGATGAAAGCTGGCGCTGATCTGGAAACAGGTGGCATGACCGTTCTGGGCCTCGCCGAAGACGGTGTTGGCGTGGCGATGGACGAGCACAACGCGGCCCTCGTGACCGAAGAGATGACAGCGGCTGTTGCGGATGCACGTGCCAAGATCATCGCGGGCGAGCTGAATGTTGTCAGCTACTACGAAAACGACAGCTGCCCCGCGATCAACTTCTGATCGGCGGCGCATATAAAGCAGGGGGCCGCGCACAGAGCTGCGCGGCCTTTTGCAACGGACGGGCCAAGGCACAGAAGGGCGAGACATGACAGACCCAGCGATCGAGCTGCAAGGTATCTCCAAAGCGTTCGGGCCTGTGCAGGCCAACAAAGACATCTCCATCAAGGTGATGCCCGGCACCATCCACGGCATTATCGGCGAGAATGGCGCGGGCAAGTCGACGCTGATGTCGATCCTCTTCGGCTTTTACAAAGCCGACAAGGGCGACATTTTCATTCATGGCAAAAAAACCCAGATCAACGACAGCCAAGCCGCCATCGCGGCGGGCATTGGCATGGTGTTCCAGCACTTCAAGCTGGTGGAAAACTTCACTGTGCTGGAGAATGTGATCCTTGGCGCAGAAGATGGTGGCCTGTTGCGCCCCTCACTGGCCAAAGCGCGCAAGACGCTCAAGGCGCTTGAAGCCGAATACGAGCTGCACGTTGACCCCGATGCGCTCGTTCAGGATATCGGCGTGGGCCGCCAGCAGCGCGTGGAAATCCTCAAGGCGCTCTACCGCAAGGCCGACATTCTCATTCTGGACGAGCCAACAGGCGTGCTCACCCCTGCGGAGGCCGACCAGCTCTTTCGCATCCTCAACCGTCTGCGCGAAGAAGGCAAAACCATCATCCTGATCACCCACAAGCTGCGCGAGATCATGGATATCACCGACACTGTGAGCGTGATGCGGCGCGGGCAGATGACAGCCACTGTCAAGACAGCCGAGACCAGCCCCGAGCAGCTCGCCGAGCTGATGGTGGGGCGTAAGGTCTTGCTGCAAGTCGATAAAAAGCCCGCCCAGCCGCGCGATACGGTGCTGGATGTGCAAGACCTGAGCGTCACCGATGAGAAGGGCGTTGCCCGCCTCAAGGGGGTTTCGCTCAACGTACGCGCCGGCGAAATCCTCGGTATTGCGGGGGTTTCGGGCAACGGGCAGAGCGAGCTGTTGCAAGTGCTCGGCGGGATGCAAAACGGCACGGGCCGTGTGCTGATGAACGGTGAAGAGATCGACCTCACGGGGCGCTTCTCTGATGGCCAGTCGCGGCGCGCGCGTGGCATTGCCCATGTGCCCGAAGACCGCCAGCGCGAGGGGCTGATTATGGAGTTTTCCGCATGGGAAAACACCATCTTCGGCTATCACCGCGACCCGGTGTTTCAGAACGGCCCGTTTATGGACCATGCCAAGATCATCGAAGATGCCCAAGGCAAGATCGAGCGCTTTGATGTGCGCCCGCCCGATGCCAAGCTCGCCGCCAAGAACTTTTCGGGCGGCAACCAGCAAAAGCTGGTGCTGGCCCGCGAGATCGAGCGCAACCCCGACCTTTTGCTCATCGGCCAGCCCACGCGAGGCGTGGACATTGGCGCGATCGAATTTATCCACCAACGCATCATCGAGCTGCGCGACGCGGGCAAGGCTATCTTGCTGGTGAGTGTGGAGCTTGACGAAATCATGAGCCTCTCTGACCGCATCGCTGTGATGTTTGATGGCCAGATCATGGGCGAGCGCCTGCCCACGGAGACAAACGAGACAGAGCTTGGCATGTTGATGGCGGGTATGGACAGCGCAGACACAAACGGAGCACGCAGCTGATGGAGAAAATGCCAAAATGGGCGGATGCCACGCTGGTTCCGCTGATCTCGCTTTTGCTCGCGGCGCTGATCTCGGCGCTGGTGATTTTGGCGATCGGGGAAGACCCCATTGCCGCCTTCAAGCTCATGGTTCAGGGCGCGCTCATGCGCTCGTCCGGCTGGGGCTATACGCTCTATTATGCCACCAACTTTATCTTCACGGGCCTTGCTGTCTCGGTGGCGTTTCATGCGCGGCTCTTCAACATCGGCGGCGAAGGTCAGGCCATGTTTGCAGGCCTTGGCGTGGCGCTCTGCTGCCTTTACATCCCGTGGCCGCACTGGACACTGGCGCTGGCGGGGTCGGCTGCTTTTGCGGGGCTGTTTGGCGCGGCCTGGGCCTTTATTCCCGCTTATTTGCAGGCCAAGCGCGGCAGCCACATTGTGATCACCACGATCATGTTCAACTACATTGCCTTTTCGGTTCTGGGTTACATGCTGGTCAACGTGCTGCGCCCCAAAGGCGCGGGCGACCCTGCCAGCGCGCGCTTTCCTGAAGCAACGCATCTGCCCACCTTTCAGGACATGTTCTCGACAGAGGCCACACAGCTTTTTCGCAGCGCACCTGCGAATGTGAGCTTCTTTCTGGCGCTGGCGGCCTGTGTCTTTGTCTATCTGCTGATCTGGCGCACGCGCTTGGGCTATGAGATCCGCCATTTCGGATTTTCCGAAACCGCCGCCAACTACGCGGGCACATCGGCGGTGCGGATCACGATTATTGCCATGCTCATCTCGGGGGCGTTGGCGGGGCTTATGGCTGTCAACACCACACAGGGCGAGGCCGAGCGGCTGATTTTGAACTCGACAGAAGGCGCGGGCTTTATCGGCATCGCTGTTGCGCTGATGGGGCGCAACCACCCCTTTGGGGTGCTGCTGGCGGCACTTCTGTTTGGCTTTCTCTACCAAGGCGGGGCCGAGCTGGCGCTCTGGACGAAAATCCCCCGTGAGCTGATCACCGTTATTCAGGCGCTGGTTATTCTCTTTACGGGGGCGCTTGACCATATGGTGCGCGCGCCGCTTGAACGGGTTTTCATTGCGATGGCCAAAAAGAAAGAGGAGGCCCTGTGATGGAGTTTCTCACGATCATTCAGGTGCTGGACAGCACCATGCGCTTGGCCACCCCTCTTCTGCTGGCCTGTCTTGCGGGGCTGTACTCGGAGCGCGCGGGGATCTTTGACATCGGCCTTGAAGGCAAGATGCTGGCGGCGGCGCTTTTGTCAGCCGCAGTGGCCTTTACGTCGGGCAACGTCTGGGTCGGGATGCTGGCGGGCATTGGCGCATCGCTTGTGCTCTCGCTGATCCACGGCATCGCCTCGATCACCTTTCGCGGCAACCAGCTGATTTCGGGTGTGGCGATCAACTTTCTGGCCTCGGGGCTGACCGTGCTGATAGCGCAGGACTGGTTCCGCCAGGGCGGGCGCACGCCCTCGCTTGTCGGGGCGGCGCGGTTTGAGCCCATCCACCTGCCCGGCGCTTTGACAAGTGTGCGCGAGGTGGCCGACGCCGGCCCGCTGATGCAGGTCTATTCCGAGCTGATCTCTGGCCATACCATTATTGTCTATCTGTCGCTTCTGCTCGTGCCGCTGACATGGTGGGTGCTGTTTCGCACGCGCTTTGGCCTGCGCCTGCGCGCTGTGGGCGAAAACCCTGCGGCTGTGGACACAGCCGGCGTCTCTGTGAAGGGGCTGCGCTTTGCGGCGGTGATGATCTGCGGTGTGCTTTGCGGCATTGCGGGGGCCTACCTTGCGACGGCCTTGCAAGCGCAGTTTGTCAAAGAGATGACAGCCGGGCGCGGCTTTATCGCGCTGGCGGCGCTGATCTTTGCCAAATGGCGGCCCATTCAGGCGCTCTATGCCTGCCTGCTCTTCGGGCTGCTACAAGCGATTGCCGTGCGCTTTCAGAGCATTGATGTGGGGGAGTTCACCATCCCCGTGCAGTTTATGGAGGCGCTGCCCTATATTCTCACAGTGGTTATTCTGGCAGGGTTTGTGGGCAAGGCCATCCCGCCGCGCGCGGGTGGGGAGCCCTATGTGAAAGAACGCTGACGCTTTTAGCGCCAGCTTGCACAAACAGGTGTCGCCAGCTGCTCTTTCTGTGCGGCGACACCTTGCAAAGAGAACATGGGTGGCGCTAAGGGCTTGCCTAAGGGTATGCTGCTTAAAAACGCGCTCTTCATTCTTTTTGTGGTTTGCCACTTTCAAGCAAACGACACGGCACGCAGGACACGCCATGATGATCTATCTGCCCATCGCCGAAGTTTCGGTCAACGCCTTTGTCCTTCTGGGGCTGGGCGGGATTGTGGGCATATTGTCAGGCATGTTCGGTGTGGGCGGCGGATTTCTGATCACGCCGCTTTTGTTTTTCATCGGCATTCCGCCTGCTGTGGCTGTGGCCACGGGCGCAAACCAGATTGTTGCGGCCTCTTTTTCAGGTGTGCTGGCACATCTGAAGCGCAAGACCGTTGATCTGAAGATGGGCACTGTCTTGCTGATTGGCGGGCTGATCGGCGCGGCCGTGGGTGTCTTTCTGTTCAACTATCTCAAGGCGCTCGGACAGGTCGATCTGTTTGTGAAGCTTTGTTATGTTGTCTTTCTGGGCATTGTCGGCGCGCTTATGTTTGCCGAGAGCCTCACGGCGATGCGCCGCGCCAGAGGCGGTATTGTGCCCCCCAAGCGCCGCCGCAGCCGTGGCTGGATTTCGCGGCTGCCGCTCAAGCTGAGGTTTCAGACCTCGGGGCTGTATATCTCGGTGATCCCGCCTGTTCTGGTGGGAATTCTCGTGGGGATTCTGGCCGCTGTGATGGGTGTGGGCGGCGGGTTTATCATGGTGCCTGCGATGATCTATATTCTCGGGATGCCCACAAAAGTTGTCGTGGGCACATCGCTGTTCCAGATCATTTTTGTGACGGCGTTCACCACCCTTCTGCACGCCACAACGAACTTCACGGTTGATATCATACTCGCCGTTCTGTTGCTGGTGGGCGGGGTGTTTGGCGCCCAAGTTGGCGCGCGGATCGGTGTGAAGATGAAGGCCGAGCAGCTGCGGGTCTTGCTGGCGCTTTTGGTGCTGATTGTCTGCGGCAAGCTCGGGCTTGAGCTTTTGCTCCAGCCCGCCGAGCTTTACTCTGTCACGACAGCGGAGAGCCTCTGATGCGCGCGGCCCTCACCCTCCTCTGCCTTCTGATGGCCCCTATGGCCGCGGCTGAAAATGTCGTGCTTGGCCTCAGCCAGAAGAGTGTTTCCATCACCACCAATTTTGATGGCTCCGAGATCCTCATCTTCGGGGCGATCAAACGCGAAGAAGCCATTCCGTCTGGCCCGCCGCTGGAGGTTGTGATGACCATCGCGGGGCCAAACCAGCCTTTGACGGTGCGCCGCAAAGACCGCCGCTTCGGGATCTGGATCAACACCGACGAAATCGAAGTCGACAGCGCGCCCGCCTTTTACGCGGTGGCAACATCTGCGCCCTTTGGCGATGCGCTGTCAGACACCGAAGACTTGCGCCACCGTATATCCATCCACCGTGCGATCCGCTCTGTCGGCGCACCGATGGATGTTGAAAACGCCAGCGAGTTTGTCACTGCCGTGATCCGCATTCGCCAAGACGACAACCTCTATCAACTGCTCGAAAACACTGTGGAAGTCACAGAACAAACCCTCTTCCGCACCTCTATTGCCCTGCCGGCCAACCTCACCGAGGGCGACTATCAAACCCGCATCCTGCTCACGCGCGGGGGCGATGTTGTGTCTGATTTCAACACCGTGATCGAGGTGAAGAAAGTCGGGCTTGAGCGCTATCTTTTCAACCTCAGCCGTCAGGAGCCGCTGCTTTATGGCCTGCTCTCGCTGGCGATTGCCATTTTTGCAGGCTGGGGCGCCTCTGCCGTCTTCCGTATTTTCCAGCGCAACTGAGCCGCCTAGCCGCGCCCGATATAGGGCATCTTGGTGGCCATCAGGGTCATGAATTGCACATTCGCCTCAGGCGGCAGGCTTGCCATATTCAGCACCGCGTCGGCCACATGGGACACGTCCATCATGGGCGGCGGGTTGTCGGGTGTTTTGGCGGCCACCTCCTCCAGAAGCGCTGTGCGGGCGTTGCCAATGTCGATCTGCCCGCAGGCAATATCATAGGCGCGCCCGTCCAGGGACAGGCTTTTGGTGAGGCCTGTAATGGCGTGTTTTGTCACCGTATAGCTCACCGCATTTTCACGCGGCGCATGGGCCGAGACAGAGCCGTTGTTGATGATCCGCCCACCTTGGGGGCTTTGGCGGCGCATCTGCGCAAAAGCCGCGCGGGCGGCATAGAACATCCCGTTGAGGTTCACATCAATCGCCTGTGTCCACGCCTCTAGCGAGAGCTCGTCAATCGGCGCAGCCGTGCCAAAGCTGCCTGCGTTGTTAAAGAGCACATCCAGCCGCCCTGTCTGTTTGGCAAAGCGCTGCACTGCCGCCTCAACTGCGACAGGATCGGTCACATCACAGGGCAAAGCCACGGCGTTGGCCTGCCCTGCGGCGATCTGGGTGAGCGTGTCGGCGCTGCGCGCCAAGAGGCCTACCTGCCAGCCTTTTTCAAGAAAAAGCTTGGCTGTTGCGCGGCCAATGCCAGCGCTGGCGCCTGTGATGAGGATGGTTTTCATAGCTCTTCTGCCTCGAGTTCAAGCTTGGGTTTGGGAACGACCAGATCCGAGGTCGTGAGCGGGCCGGACGGCTTGGAGAGGCGGTTGCGCACCACCCACAAGAGCCGTTCTTCGGCCCGTGTGATCGCCACATAGGCCAGCCGTTTCCACAAGGGTTGCCCCGCCTCCGAGCGCCCCATACGGGCTGCGGCGTAAAGATCGGGTGCAAAGACCTGCACATCGCGCCACTGGCTGCCTTGAGCCTTGTGGATCGTGACCGCCGCCCCGTGCAAAAAGGCCGCGCCCATGCGGGCTGCAAAGGGGATGAACGGCTCTTCTTCATCGGGCTTTTCGATTTTGACAATCGAGGCGGCAGAGACCTGCGGGTCTTCGGCCCCCACCACATGCAAGCGCGAAAACCCGGGCTTGCGCCCTGGCCCAAGGTAGATGACCTGCGCGCCTTTGATGAGGCCGCGCGCCTCCAGATCAAGCCGCTTTTTGCGGTGTTTCAGCGGCAGTTCCAGCCCGTCGCAGATGAGCGGTTCGCCCTCAAGCAGCGCATCTTCCGGCGCGTCATAGACACGGCGGAAAGCGTTGATCAGCCGGATGCGCGTGGCATTGCGCCAGACCAGCACCGGGCTGCGCGCCATCAGATCGACCTCAACACGCTGGCTCCAAACCACGCGTTCATCCTTGGCTGCGGCCTCTTCCACCATACGCTCAAAGCTTTCAAAGCTGAGCTGCGGATCGGCCAGCGCATGGGCCAGATCAAGGATCGGGTTGGTCGCGTCCTGTCGGTGAATGCGGCTCAGGTTGAGCACAGAGGGGGCTGGCAGCTTTTCAAACACCATCGTGCCTGACTGGTTTACAGGGGCCAGCTGGGCAGGATCGCCAAACAGGATCAGCGTCGGGAAGATTTCTTTGAGGTCTTCAAACTGCTTGTCATCGAGCATGGAGGCTTCATCGATCATGCCCACATCCAGCGGCTCGTCGCGGCGCTTCCAGCCTGTGATAAAGTCAGAGCCACGCAGACCCGCAGCGGCCAAAGCCGCAGGGATCGACTTGTTGGTCTGGTAAAACGCATAGGCGCGCTCAAGGCTGACTTCGGGCAAGCCCTCGATCTCGGGCTTTTCGCCCTGCCCTGTGAGCCACTCGGCGATGCGCTCATAGTCGGGGTCATAGACAGGCGAATAGAGAATACGGTGAATGGTGGTGGCGGGCACACCGCGCATCCGCAAGACAGACGCCGCTTTGTTGGTGGGCGCAAGAATGGCGAGCGTGCGGCGGTCTTTGCGCCGCTTGCCCTCGTAATCGGCCGAGACAACATCAAGCCCGGCGTCTTCCATCGCACGGTAGAGCGCGGCCAGAAGCAGCGTTTTACCAGAGCCTGCCTTGCCTGTGATGGCCAAGGTTTTGTTGGCGCTGGCCTGGGGCGGGTTGAGCACCCCCTCCACAATATCAATGCCGGCGGGGCGCAGCACTTCGGCGACGCGGTCAAAGGCCTCGGCCTGATCTTCGGAGAGCTGGGTGATTTGGGTGTTCATAAGCGCGACAGTAGTGCCTTTCTGCCGCGCTTTGAATGGGCAAAAGCCTCAGGCGACGGCTGATTTTGCTTTTGGTCGCGCCCCGAAGGCACGCTCGTACCAATGGCGCATCGCCTCCTGCGGGATCTCGGCTTTGGCCAGAAGTTTGGCCTTGGCCTCGGGCGTATAGGCCCAAAGGCCCACGCTGGTCTTCTCACGGCCTTTGCCGGCGCTGCCGAGCACCTCGGGGCTTGCACCAATGTGGCGGTAGACACGCTCCATGGCCGCATCAAACACCCCGAGGAAATGCTCCACCCCGTGGCCGCGCATCAGCTCGGAGCCAGCCAGCATGAGAGCCGCCGCGATCTGCGGACGCGCACCTGTGGTGAGGCAGAAACGCGTACACTCCCAGATAAGCGGGCTTTGAATTTGCACACCATCTGTGAGGTGCAAAAAGTGCTCATTGGTCATGGTGCGCCCTGTTGTGGGCAAAAACCGCATGGAGCCACCGTGGCTGCCATCGGGGTCTTCCCAAATCACATAGAGCGGGTTGAGCGCATCATATTGGTCGCGCTCCTCGCCTGTGCTGTCCACGCTCACATCCCAGCCAAGCCGCTCTTTAAACTGCTTGGCACGGTCCACAAACATGGCATGGGCCAGTTTTTCGTGAGCTGTGAGTTGGTCGGCGTATAAAAATCTGATCATTAAACTTCCTCCTGAAACGACAGGATGGAAATATGAACGAAGTGTTAACATCCGTTAAGGGCAGCGTACGGTGGCGTTAAACAATTATGAGGCCGTGTTGCAATGCTCTCGCAACCGCGTGGGTTGTATTTGCGGCGCCCAGCTTGAAGCGCGCAGACTCGATGTAGACCCTGAGTGTGTGCTCGGAGATAGACAGCGTATCCGCCACTTGGGCACGGCTATAGCCCATTGCCAGAAAGGTCATCGCATCAACTTCGCGCGGCGAGAGGGCGCGGGAGGTTTCGGGCGCGCGGTCTGGCTCGAACTCCAGCGCTTTTTCGTTGAAGTAATGGGCCGTCAGGATCAGCTCGCGGCGGTTGATCTCGACAAAGTCGGCCCAAGCCTCATCGCTGCAATGGTGGCTGACGGTAAACAAGGCAAACTGCCCGCTCGGCCCACGGATGGGCACGGAGAACCCCTGATTGCCAACGCCATAAGCGATGGCTTCGGCGCGAAAGGCCTGTGCGGCTTTGCTGCTCCAGTTGAGCGCCTTCCAGTCAACGGGGTGAAAGCGCTGATAGCAGCCCAGAATAACAGGATCGACCCGCAGATAGTCCTGCTCCACATAGCGCTGCACCCAGCTTTGGTCATATGTGCCGCAGCCGTATTGATCGCCCCCGCCACTCACCCAATGGTAGATCAGGTGATCCACCTTGAAATAGTCGCGCATCCGCTCCGAGACAGCTTGCAGCCCTCTCAGATCAGAGGCCTGCTCCAAAGCCTCCAATATCGCGATGAATTCTGACCCGTCCTTCATTCGCGCCACGCGCGTCTCCCCCCTCAGGTGAGGATGCCAGCTCACACGCTGCCAGAAGCACCGCGTCGTCCAACTGATCGGCAAGTTTTGGCAGGCCATGGGCCGCGGCAACACTGCGCAGATCCGTCAGAACGTCCAGAATCCAATCATTCTTCATCATAATACTCACCTTTGGAGGGTTAACGAACAGTTAATGTAACCCTACCATAGGTTGTATTTGTGAGCTATTCGCGAGTATTCCTTCCCCTATAGTGGTGAGGCAGCCACAGCCCTTGCCCCAAAAGAAAAACCCCGCGCCTGAACCAGCCAGACGCGGGGCAAATGCCGTTGCAAAACAGGCTTATTTGCCGGATGCCACCACATCTTCAAGTGTGCGCAAGCCCGTTTTGGGGGCCTGAACAAGCACCGACATATTGCCGGGCTTATGCTCGTTGCGCATCATCTTGATGTGCGCGGCAGGAATATCCTTCCACGGGAAAACCTCGGACATGCACGGATCAAGGCGGCGCTCGATCATCAGGCGGTTGGCAGACGCCGCTTGCTTGAGGTGGGCGAAGTGGCTGCCCTGAATGCGCTTCTGGTGCATCCAGAGGTAGCGCACATCAAAGGTACAGTTGAAGCCGGAGGTGCCTGCGCAAATCACGATCATACCGCCCTTTTTGCACACGAATGTCGAGACAGGAAAGGTCGCCTCGCCGGGGTGTTCAAACACGATGTCAACGTTGTTGCCCTTGCCCGTGATATCCCAGATCGCCTTGCCAAACTTGCGCACCTCTTTGAACCAGTCGTTATACTCGGGCGTGTTCACGGTGGGCAGCTGGCCCCAGCAGTTAAAGTCTTTGCGGTTGATCACGCCTTTGGCGCCCAGCCCCATGACAAACTCGCGCTTGTCTTCATCAGAGATAACACCGATCGCGTTGCCGCCAGCGGCATTGATAAGCTGGATCGCATAGGAGCCAAGGCCACCTGATGCGCCCCAGACCAGAACATTCTGGCCCGGCTTCAGCTCGTGTGGGTGGTGGCCAAAAAGCATACGGTAGGCTGTGGCCAGCGTGAGCGTATAGCAGGCGCTTTCTTCCCATGTGAGGTGCTTGGGGCGTGGCAAAAGCTGCTGCGCCTGTACATTTGTAAACTGGGCAAAGGAGCCATCGGGCGTTTCATAGCCCCAGATGCGCTGGCTGGGAGAATACATCGGGTCGCCGCCGTTGCACTCTTCATCGTCGCCATCGTCCTGGTTGCAATGGATCACAACTTCGTCGCCGACTTTCCAGTTTTTCACAGCAGAGCCAACAGCCCAAACGATGCCCGAGGCGTCAGAGCCTGCGATGTGGTAATCAGCACCGTGGCTGTCAAACGGGCTGATCGGCACACCAAGCCCCGCCCAGACGCCATTGTAGTTGACCCCGGCGGCCATCACGAGAACCAGCACTTCGTGGCTGTCAAGGATAGGGGTGTCAACGACCTCGACCTGAAAGCTCTTGTCAGGCTCGCCGTGGCGTTCACGGCGGATCGCCCAAGCATACATCTGCTTTGGCACATAGCCGAGCGGAGGCATCTCGCCAACTTCATAAAGGTCTTTTTCGGGCGCATCGTAGGGGGCAATACCTGTGTCTGTGTCCAAGGCCATCTATCTTCTCCATTGTCTGAGGCGAGGCTCCGCCGCACTGCAGAATCGCATTAACTCCCCAAGAGATAGCTTTGCCTGCGCAACTTTGCAACGTCATTTGGCCATATTTTGTAATTTTATAACCCAGCAGATGCAGAAAAGCCTTCGCTACCGCAGCAAATGTGCAATGGAACTGGCATAATAGCGCACAAGCGGTGCGCCCTCGCGGGTGACACGGTAGGCCCCCTCCTGAAGCGCGATAAAGCCGCGCGCCTCAAGATTGCGCAGACCGTAGTCGATGGCGTAGGCCATATCCTCGCGCGGCGCATGAATGTGGGCCTCGGGCATACTGTCAACGAGCTTGGCAAAAGCCGCACCAAAGGCGTCTTTGGTCAGAGCACCCTC
Source organism: Lentibacter sp. (assembly GCF_965658795.1). NCBI lineage: Bacteria > Pseudomonadati > Pseudomonadota > Alphaproteobacteria > Rhodobacterales > Roseobacteraceae > Lentibacter > Lentibacter sp. Next base: position 128,146 of record NZ_CBFHTG010000002.1, read on the forward strand.
TGCCTGCACAAAAACAGTGGCCGCCAGCGGCACAGGCAAGACAGGCACAACCGCGCCAATCCGCTGCATTAAGTCTTCGCCAAGCTTGTCCACATCAATTGTGCCCTGCCCCGCAAAGTCGCGCAGCGACAAGGGCGCACCAAAGCTCACAGCCGCATAGCCAAAGCGGTGGTAGCGCCCGCGCAGCCAGCGCCATGTCAGGCGGCAGGCATATTTCGCCACAACAGAGATCCGCGCGCCAAAGCGCCTGTCGCCCCGCGCCGCAGCGGCAACCAGGATCTTGTCTTCAAACACACGGTCATAATTGATCGCAACAGGCACAAACACCACATCGCGCGCAACAGCATCATAGCCGCTGACAATATAGCTCAAAATGCCCAGCTTGGGCTTGGCCAGCGCGCCATCCAGCGAAAGCCCCCCTTCGGGGAAGACAGCCTGCGTCACGCCGCCCTCTGTGGCCAGCGCCACATAGCGCCCAAGCACACGGCGATACAGCTCACCACGTGATTTGCGGCGGATAAAGTATGCGCCCATCGCGCGGATCAGGCGGCTCAGCGGCCAGACGCGCGCCCATTCTCCCACCGCATAAGACAGCGTGCTTTGCTCGGCCGCCAGATAGGTGACCAGCACATAATCCATATTGCTGCGGTGGTTCATCACAAAGACAACGGTCGCGTCGCGATCCACGGCCGCCAGCGTCTCCTGCGCATATTCACCAAGGCGCACGCGATACAGCCGGCGGCTCAGAAACCGCGCCAGCCGGATGGCAAAGCCGTAATACATCGTGGCGCTGAAGGAGGGCACAATCTCGCGTGCGTAGCGCTTGGCCCTTTCAAAGGCCACGTTCTCGGGCACACCCTCTTTATGGGCGTGCTGCGAAATGGCCTCCCAGACCTCACGGTCATAAATCAGCCGCTGGATCATATCGTGGCGTCGCGCCAGCTTGAACGGCTCTATCGGCCGCGTCAGCCGCGCGTTGAGCTTTGCCACAGCCTTCTCCATCCGCCGTCTGAAAAACCAGCGCACCGATGGAAAGAGAAAATGCGAGGCAAATGTGACCGCCGCAAACAGCAGGATCACCACCAACAGCCAAAGCGGAATTTCAACGACATGAAACATGATCCACCTTTGCCACAAAGGGCGCGCGTTGCAAGTAGATTGCCAGATCGCACAAAACGCTCGCCGCAACGCAGCGAATTGACGCGCCATAAAATTCCAAGTAACAATCTTATTACGTAAGATAATTACCCAAGATGATTCACGAGGCCGAGATGTCCCAAGCGCAAACACCCCCCCACACTGACCGCAAGGCCGACCGCCCATGGCTCATCCGGACCTATGCGGGCCACTCCACCGCTGCGGCCTCCAATGCGCTTTACCGCTCCAACCTTGCCAAGGGGCAAACAGGCCTCTCTGTGGCCTTCGACCTGCCCACCCAAACGGGCTATGACAGCGACCATGTTCTGAGCCGTGGCGAAGTGGGCAAAGTGGGTGTGCCCGTCTGCCACTTGGGCGATATGCGCGCGCTCTTTGCCGATATTCCGCTGGAGCAGATGAACACCTCCATGACCATCAACGCCACAGCCCCCTGGCTTCTGGCGCTCTATATTGCCGTGGCCGAAGAGCAAGGGGCCGATGTCAAGAAGCTGCAAGGCACGGTGCAGAACGACCTCATCAAAGAATACCTCAGCCGCGGCACCTATGTGTGCCCCCCCGCGCCCAGCCTCAAGATGATCGGGGATGTGGCCGAGTATTGCTACACCCATGTTCCCAAGTGGAACCCGATGAATGTCTGTTCCTACCACCTGCAAGAAGCAGGCGCGACACCCGAGCAAGAGCTTGCCTTTGCGCTGGCCACCGCCATCGCCGTGCTCGACGAGCTGCGCCCCCGCGTCCCTGCCGAGGACTTTCCCGCGCTCTGCGGGCGGATCTCGTTCTTCGTCAACGCAGGCATCCGCTTTGTCACCGAAATGTGCAAAATGCGCGCCTTTGTCGACCTGTGGGATGAAATCCTGCAAGAGCGCTACGGCGTGACAGACGCCAAGTTCCGCCGCTTCCGCTATGGTGTGCAGGTCAACTCTCTGGGCCTCACCGAGCAGCAACCCGAAAACAACGTCTACCGCATCCTGATCGAAATGCTCGCCGTGACGCTGAGCAAAAAAGCCCGCGCCCGCGCCGTGCAACTCCCCGCCTGGAACGAGGCCCTCGGCCTGCCGCGCCCATGGGACCAGCAATGGTCGATGCGGATGCAGCAGATCATGGCCTTTGAAACCGATCTTCTGGAATATGACGATCTGTTTGATGGCAACCCCGCCGTTGACGCCAAGGTCGAGGCGCTCAAAGACGGTGCGCGCCATGAATTGAGCTTGCTGGATGGCATGGGCGGCGCCGTGGCCGCGATTGACTATATGAAATCCCAGCTCGTCACCTCCAACGCCGAGCGCTTGGGCCGGATCGAAGCAGGCGAAACCGTGGTTGTCGGCGTGAACAAATACACCCAGACCGAGCCAAGCCCGCTGATGAGCGCCGATGGCGGCATCATGACCGTAGACCCCGCCACAGAGGCCGAGCAGATCAGCCGCCTGAACGACTGGCGCGGCGCACGCGACGAGGCCGCAGTGCAATCGGCCCTCACAGCGCTGCGCGAAGCCGCCGCCATGGGCGAAAACATCATGCCCGCCTCCATTGCTGCCGCCAAAGCAGGCGCAACCACAGGCGAATGGGCCACCCAGATGCGCGCCGTACATGGCGAATACCGTGGCCCAACAGGCGTGTCGCCCTCCCCCTCCAACAAGACCGAGGGACTGGACGAGCTGCGCGCCGCTGTGGACCATGTCTCCGACAAGCTGGGCCGCCGCCTTGCCTTTCTCATCGGCAAGCCCGGCCTTGACGGCCACTCCAACGGGGCCGAGCAGATCGCCTATCGCGCGCGCGACTGTGGCATGAGCATCACCTATGATGGCATCCGCCTCACCCCCGAAGAGCTGGTGCGCACGGCGCAAGAGCAAGGCTCCCATGTTGTCGGCCTCTCGATCCTGTCGGGCAGTCACATTCCGCTGGTCGAAGAGCTGATGCAGCGCATGGAAGCCGCTGGCCTCACACATATCCCTGTGATCGTCGGCGGCATCATCCCCGATGAAGACGGCAAGCGCCTGCATGCACTGGGGGTTGCACGGGTCTATACACCCAAAGACTTCGAGCTCAACACCATCATGAAAGATGTCATCATGCTGGCAGACCCGAAGGCCGCGGCCGCCGAATAGCCCAGAGGGTGCCTATCACGTTGCAGTGCCGCCCGCTTTGGCGATAGTTAACCAAAGCTCAAGCGAAAGGCCCGCAACATGACAGTCCACATCGGTGCAAACCCTGGCGATATAGCCGAAACCGTTCTCATGCCGGGTGACCCCCTGCGCGCCAAATGGGCCGCCGAAACCTTTCTCGACGCCCCCCGCCTCGTCAACGACGTGCGCGGAATGCTTGGCTACACAGGCACCTACAAGGGCCAGCCCGTCACAATCCACGGCTCGGGCATGGGGATGCCCAGCCTCTCGATCTACGCCAACGAGCTCATCCGCGACTTTGGCGCCAAGACCCTTGTGCGCATCGGCTCCTGTGGCGGCATGCAGCCCCACGTCAAAATCCGCGATGTCATCCTCGCCATGAGCGCCACATCCCTCAACACGCCCTCCATGGGCCTTTTCCGCGAAGTGAACTACGCACCCACGGCCGATTGGTCTCTGCTGCGCGCCGCCGTGACAGCCGCCGAAGCCATGGGCACAACACCGCATGTGGGCGGGATCTATTCCTCCGATGTCTTCTATGACGAACGCCCCGACCTGACCGAGCAAATGACCCGCCACGGTATTCTCGCCGTCGAAATGGAGGCCGCCGAGCTTTACACCGTTGCCGCCCGCTTCGGCGCGCGCGCGCTGGCCGTGCTCACAGTCTCAGACCATCTGCAAACAGGCGAAGCCCTGCCCAGCTCCGAGCGGCAGAGCAGCTTTGGCGATATGGTCCAAATCGCGCTCAAAGCAGCCTTTCCCGCCTAAGCCTTTCTTTTTGCCCGAAATATCCCGGGGGTCTGGGGGCAGCGCCCCCAGCGGGTCGGATTTGCCAAAGGCAAATTCGACACCGGGTTACCGCCCGTGGCTTTGGTCATAGGCGTTTGGCAAAGGTGCCTCCCAGCCTTCCAGCGCGCCAGCCGCAGGTTCGAACACCTCCACAAGCAAAGGGTAGCAGGCCGCGGTATCCGAGGTGTGTTCACTTGAGCAGTCACCGCCCGGGCAGGCCGACAAGGCCCCCAGCAGATCAACCTCGGCAAAAAACTCCAGATAGTCCCCCTCGCGCACGGGGCTGGCCTTCATGAAATACTGCCCTGTGTCGCGGGTAAAGCCTGTGCACATGAACACATTGAGCACATCATGCACATGCGGCTCGGCCTCAGCGGGGCTCACGCCCAGATGATCCGCCAAAGCACGCGTCAGGTTCGAGTGGCAGCAGTGGTGATACTGCGCGCCCGATAGAAGATTGCCTGTGTAAGGGTCACAGCGTGTGCCGATCACATCATGCACCGAGCCGCCAAAGGCATCCATGCCATACCAGCCGAGCGTGTCTTCCACGATCGTCGCCATCGGGCGCAGATGCGGAAAGGAAGACCACATCCGCTCCCCCGCCGTTATATGCGTGCCATGCAGCGCGCGGGTTTTGCCCGAGTAAAAGCGCTCGCTGAGGTCGTTGCGGTTCCACAGGTTCAAATCACCCACCTGCGGCCCCTCGACCGAAGAGATACGAAAGAACGACCCTTGCGGCACTTCAAAGGTGCAGGCCTCGCGCGGCGCAGCCACGGCTTCGGCCACCTTCCTCGCCCCTGCCCGCGCGGCGCGGTAGAGCGCCATGGGCGGGGTTGGCAACGTGTCGTTGGGGTAGCAGATCACAGGTTTCACCGCGCGGCGCGCGGCGGCATCTTTGGGCTCAGTCATGGGTGTCTCCCTCTGGCTCGTATCCAAGCCGGTGTTCTTGCGCCCGATCCAGCTCTGCCCAGACAAACTGGTGATCTTCAGGATCAAGCGGTGCATAGTCTGTTGGCAGAAACTTGCCTTCACGGATACGGCCACGCCGCGCCTCAACAGGGCGGAAGCGCTTGTAGCGCGCCAGCCCGTAGCGCTCGGACACGAAGCGCACAAACCCTTCAGGGTCGCGGCTCACATCTTCATGACGCAGCATCAAACAGCTCTCAAAGCGCGCTGCAAGGCTCAGAAACCCGGCAGCTTTGGCCCGCCTGAGCGCCAGAATATTCTCAAAGCGCTGCCCCGTCAGCGGGTGGCGGTCATAGTGCAGCTCGCCGCCCCACCGCAGGCCCCCACGCGCCACGCCAAAGTTCTGCTCATCGACACGGCTGTGCCATTGAGCGCGCAAAAATTCTGAAAAAGGCAGTGCGGCCAGCTCGGGCGCGGCGTGCCACGGGCGCGCATGCATCGAGCGCAGCCATGTGTCGGGCGCACGAAACAGGACAATCGCCAAGCAGCTTGCAGGCGCGGCCACCATCTGTGGAAAGCCGTGTTTCCAGCCATAGCGAAAGCCGTGTGGCCCGATACGGTCGCCCGCACTTTCGGCCAGAGCGGGGATATTCGTGGTGAGCAGCGCATGGGCCAGATTGGTGCCGGAGTTACGCTCTCCAAAGACAAAGTGCTCTTGGGGCACAACGCCAGCCCCCTGCGCCGCAATCACAGGGAAACCGTCTGAGAAATGATCGTCTGTCTGCACTGCGCCTCGCCCGCTCCATTTGGCCGGAGGCTAGAAGCAGGTGCAGCGCTTGTCTAGCGCTCATGCCGCTTGGGGCACGTCCTCGTAATGATCTGAGGCGCTCGGTTTGAGAACATCGCCACTCCAATATTCGAAGGCTTGCTCAAGAGCAGCAAGGGCGGCGCGTTTCTCGTCAGGTGTTTGTGTTGCTTGGTTCTGCATGAGTTTGTTCCATCTAATGTCAAACTCCTCCCACGCTCTTACCATACCCGCCACGCAGTGCTTGAGTAGCGCCAAAAAGAGAATGGCAGCCATGCCTTCGCTGCATTGCAGCATAAAAAACGGGCAGCCCCGCAGAGCTGCCCGCTTAAAATTGTAGCAAGTTGTGTTAAACGACGCGGTTGACCTGCATCCGCTTGATCTCGGCAATCGCCTTGGCGGGGTTGAGGCCCTTGGGGCAGGTCTTTGTGCAGTTCATGATGGTGTGGCAGCGGTACAGCTTGAACGGATCTTCCAGATCGTCCAGACGCTCGCCTGTGGCCTCATCACGGCTGTCGATGATCCAGCGATACGCATGCAAAAGCGCGGCCGGGCCAAGGTATTTGTCCGAGTTCCACCAGTAGCTCGGGCAGGATGTGGAGCAGCAGGCGCACATAACACACTCATACAAGCCATCCAGTTTCTTGCGGTCGCCGATAGACTGTTTCCACTCTTTCTGCGGGCGGTTTGTCTTGGTTTCAAGCCAAGGCATGATGCTGGCGTGCTGGGCGTAGAAATGCGTCAGATCAGGAATAAGATCTTTCACAACAGGCATGTGCGGAAGCGGATAGACCTTCACAACCGTGCCGTCTTTGACTTCGTCCATACCGTAGATACAGGCCAGCGTGTTCACGCCGTCAATGTTCATGGCGCAGGAGCCACAGATGCCTTCGCGGCACGAGCGGCGGAACGTCAGTGTCGGGTCGATCTCGTTTTTGATCTTGATGAGCGCATCAAGGATCATCGGGCCGCAGGTGTCCATATCTACAAAATATGTGTCCACAGCGGGGTTTTTGTCGTCATCAGGGCTCCAGCGATAAATATCGAACTGGCGCAGGTTCGTTGCACCCTCGGGCTTGGGCCATGTTTTGCCCGTCGTGATACGGCTGTTTACCGGAAGTCTGAACTCTGCCATCTCGTTTCTCCTTCAGGAGGCCAAAAGACCAGTGGTGGCCTTGGCAATACATGTGGTTGTGGCGGGGCGTTGGATAATATCCGTCACCAAGCCGATTGTGCTGGGCTCAACACCCGTGATTGATGCGCGGCTGAGCGTGAAAAGCTCTTTGGCGCCTGCGTTGTCGATGATGCAGCTCGAATAGGGCGTCACCAGCTTTTGCGGAATGCTATCCGGCAAATGCGCCGTCAGAACCTTCTCCACAGTGGCCTTCGCCGTCACCCGTGCGGCATCATCCACCGCTTTTTCTGCCGTGTCACAGCCCGCAAGAAGCGCAAGCGCCCCTGCCAGATATGCCGCGCGAAGCCTCATCAGAACGTACGCTCTTTTGGTGCAATGCGCTTCATGCTGATCCCGCCTTCGGCCTCGGTGGTGAGAGGCTCTGTGCCAACACCACGGTAGCTGAGCTTCACATCATTGCCCTCAAGGTGGGCAATGGTGTGCACGCGCCAGTTTTCGTCATCACGCGTGCTGAAGTCTTCGTGGGCGTGGGCCCCACGGCTTTCCTTACGGGCCTCGGCACCGGCAATCGTGGCCAATGCGTTGGGCATAAGGTTGGTCAGCTCCAGCGTTTCCATCAGGTCGCTGTTCCAGACAAGGCTGCGGTCGGTGACTTTGAGGTCGTCCTGCTTGGCCGCAATCGCCGCCATCTTCTCAACACCCTCAGAGAGGGTCTTGGAAGCGCGGAACACCGCCGCATCTGACTGCATGGTTTTCTGCATCTCAAGGCGCAGCTCGGCTGTGCCGACAGTGCCCTTGGCGTGGCGCAGCCCGTCAAAGCGGGCAAAGGCCGCATCGACAGAGGCTTTGTTGAGCTCTGGGTTCGGCGCGTCAGCATCCACGATCTGGCCTGCGCGAATGGCCGCGGCGCGGCCAAAGACAACAAGGTCGATCAGTGAGTTGGAGCCAAGGCGGTTGGCCCCGTGCACACTCGCACAGCCCGCCTCGCCCACAGCCATAAGGCCCGGAACGATCGCGTTTGCGTCTGTCTTCGTCGGGTTGATCACCTCGCCCCAGTAGTTCGTCGGCACGCCGCCCATGTTGTAGTGAACCGTCGGGATCACAGGGATCGGCTCTTTGGTCACGTCAACACCTGCAAAAATCTTGGCACTTTCCGAGATACCTGGCAGGCGCTCGGCAAGGGCCTCGGCGGGCAGATGCGACAGGTTGAGGTGAATGTGGTCGCCCTCAGCGCCCACACCACGGCCCTCGCGCACTTCCATGGTCATGCAGCGCGAAACATAGTCGCGTGGCGCAAGGTCTTTATACTGGGGCGCATAGCGCTCCATAAAGCGTTCGCCCTCGGAATTGGTGAGGTAGCCGCCTTCGCCGCGTGCACCTTCGGTGATCAGGCAGCCTGAGCCGTAGATACCTGTGGGGTGGAACTGGACAAACTCCATATCTTGCAGGCCAAGGCCCGCACGGGCCACCATGCCGCCGCCATCACCTGTGCAGGTGTGCGCCGATGTGGCCGAGAAATAGGCGCGCCCGTAGCCGCCTGTCGCCAGAACAACCATCTTGGCGTTGAACACATGCATCGTGCCGTCATCAAGCTTCCAGCAGACAACGCCTTGGCACTGCCCGTCTTCCGACATCACGAGGTCGATCGCGAAATATTCGATGTAGAATTCGGCGTTGTTTTTCAGCGACTGGCCATAGAGCGTGTGCAAAATGGCGTGGCCGGTGCGGTCAGCGGCAGCACAGGTGCGCTGCACAGCGGGGCCTTCGCCAAACTCGGTGGTGTGGCCGCCAAAGGGGCGCTGATAGATCTTGCCCTCTTCGGTGCGCGAGAACGGCACGCCGTAGTGCTCAAGCTCGTAAACCGCTTTGGGCGCTTCGCGTGCGAGATATTCCATCGCATCGGTGTCGCCCAGCCAGTCAGAGCCTTTGACGGTGTCATACATGTGCCACTGCCAGTGGTCCGGGCCCATGTTGGAGAGCGAAGCCGCAATGCCGCCTTGCGCCGCAACCGTGTGGGAGCGCGTGGGGAAAACCTTGGTGACGCAAGCGGTGCGCAAGCCTTGTTCGGCCATGCCCAGCGTCGCGCGCAAGCCCGCACCGCCAGCACCCACGACAACAACGTCATATTCGTGTGTTTCGTATTCGTATTCAGCCATGGTTAATTGGTCCTCAAAGCGCGAGTTTGGCCAGCGCATAAAGCGCCGTCGCCGTCATCAGATATGTCAGAGCCGTCACAAAGATCACGAGACCTTTGCGTGTCGTGCCCTGCGTGTAATCCTCGATCATGATCTGCGCCCCTTTGCGCGCATGATTGAGGCCGATAAAGAGCGTAAGCCCCACGATGATCACAACAAAGGGGCTCTGGAACGTGGCCAGCACATCAGCGTGGCTTGCGCCCAGCGCGCGGCCAATGATGAAAAGAAAAGCAGGCACAACGAGCGCGAGGCCCACCGAGCTGACCTGCATTGACCAGTGATGTTCTGCGCCGTGGTGGGCCGAGCCCTTGCCTTCGGCACGCTTGCGAGCTGTCAAATACCGCATGTCTCGCTCCCTTATACGATGATCAAAGTGATTACGGTCAGAACGACCGATCCGATCAGACATCCCCAACCGAGCTTTTCGGCTGTCTCGATGTCAAGGCCGTGCCCCGCATCGAAATAGAGGTGACGCAGACCTGCGAGATAGTGATACCAGACGCCCAGAACCGAGAGACTCATGACGATATCGCCGAACCATGAGGTCAGAACCGAGTTGGCGATCGCGTAATAGGCTGGCCCGGTTGCTGCGGCCAGAAGCCACCAAACAACGAGCAGCGCCGAGATAATCAGCGCGTTGCCTGTGATCCGTGTGAGGATCGATGTGATAGATGTGAGCTGCGGTCGATAAATCGACAGGTGCGGTGAAAGCGGGCGCTCTACGGGTTTTCCATTGGCCATGAACAGGTCCTCTTCTCATGAGCGACAAGGGTTTACCCCCGACGCGTTACCTCTTTGATAACGGTTTTGTTTGCAGAGTCACGCGTTCTGAGGGCCTTCTGCCCTGCTTTTTTGTCACAATTGCGCTGAAAGTTGACTTTGTGATCACACAAATACAAAGCGTGATCACAAAAACAGCCGTTCAATCCACCCCCGCACAAAGCGGAGGCGGATTCGTCTGTTTAGAGCGGCATCAGCGCCCAATAATCCAGATCAAGCAGCACATGCGGCAGATATTTGCCGTCTTCGCCCTTGAGCGTGCCCGCCTCGCCGCCGCTTGTCGCAACCAGCCGCAGGCGCACAGCGCCCACACCCGGCGCGCTGGTTTCGGCCTTGTCCAAGACCTGCGACCAGGCCTTTACAGTCAGCCCGCTGAAGCAGGGGTTGGCATGGGCGCCGCCGTTGAGGCCCACAATCATCTGCGCATTCGCAAGGCCGTTGAAGCTGAGCGCGCGCGCCATCGAAATGATATGCCCGCCATAGATCAGCCGCTGCCCGTCAGGGCGGAAAGTCGCATCAAAATGCACCTTGGCTGTGTTCTGCCAGAGCCGCGTGGCCAGCATATGCTCGGCCTCTTCAATGGTCACACCATCAACATGGTCGATCGTCTCGCCCACAGTATAGTCGCCCCAGCGGTGCGCCTCGCCTGCCAGCGCAAAGTCATAGCCCGTAAAATCAAGCCCCTCGGGGATGATGAGGTCTTCAGGCGCAATCACATCCGCCAGCTCGGGCACATGTGTTTCAGGCGCAGGGGCGTCCACATTGCCCTTGCGCACCATAACCCAGCGCACATAGCTGAGCACAGGCTCATCCATCTGGTTAAGCCCCGTCGTGCGCACCCAGACAACACCTGTCTTGCCGTTGGAGTTCTGCTTGAGGCCGATCACCTCGGAGACCGCGCGCAGCGTATCACCGGGGTAGACAGGCATGAGCCAGCGCCCCTCGGCATAGCCAAGGTTGGCCACCGCATTGAGCGAAATGTCAGGCACAGTCTTGCCAAACACCACATGAAACGCCGCCAGATCATCAATGGGCGAACCTTCCAGCCCGCTCCGGGCCGCGAACACATCAGAAGAGTAAAGCGCGTGGCGCGCAGGGTAGAGCGCATGATACAAAGCGCGTTCGCCCTCGCCCACCGTACGCGGCACAGCGTGTTCGATCACCTCACCGAGCGTATAATCTTCAAAGAAGCGGCCCGCGTTTGTCTTCGTCTTCGCCATATTATTGCGCTCCCAGTTTCATCTCGGGTGTATACTCCACATCCACGTCTTTGGTCACAGCCTGACCGCAACGCATCACGCCAGCGGCCTGATCCCACGCATAGGTGGGCGAGCCGTAAAGCTCCCAGCCTTTGCTGAGCGCCTCACTCACCTTGTGGCAAAAGGCCGATGTATCTTCTTCTGTTAGCAGTCGGTAAAGTTTCATAGGTGTCTCATCCAAAAGGGTTTACGCCCAGCCAGAGGTGAATCAGCGCGACAATGGTAAAGGCCACAAGGCTGATCACAGCGGCGAGAATCTCTGATTTCATCGCAGGGGCAACATAGGGCGCGCGCGCGCCTTCGACGCGGTTGATCACAAGCATTTGCACAACAGCCCAGACCGCCAGCCCGCCGAACAAAACAAACGACGGCGTATCGCCATTGACCAAGATGTGCGCAAAAGACCAGACAAGAACAGCCGTGAGCTGCGCGTGGCGGATCCAGCGGGTGATCCGCGTTCCGCGCACAGAGGCTGCATAGATATAAAAGGCCAGCAGCATCAACAGGTTGTTGATCCCGACAAGGGCTGAGCTCCGGCCCCACAAGACAGCGCCATCAGCCGCTTTATAGCCAATCACCATCAAGACGATCGAGACCACCAGCGCCACGGCGACAAGCCCCTTCCCCTTAACGCCCAGCGCGGCGCGTTTTGCCGGGGCAAGCCCCTTGAAGAGATGTGCACCCGCCCAAAGCGCGACGCCGAGTATAAGTATAAGCATAAAAGCCTCCAATTAGCGCGCGCTGACCGCCTCAGCGAGTGCGAGGATTTTGCGCGCCGTCTCAACATGCAGATTTTCAACGATTTTACCATCGACAACTGCAACACCCTGCCCGCTGGCCTCGGTCTCTTCAAAGGCCGCAATCTGGCGGCGCGCAAGGTCGATCTCTGCCTCGGAGGGCGAGAAGGCTTCGTTGCACACCGCAACTTGCGCGGGGTGAATGAGCGTCTTGCCGTCAAAGCCCATGTCGCGGCCCTGTGCGCACTCACCTGCGAGGCCCACATCATCCTTGAACTGGTTGTAAACACCATCAATGGCCACAATCCCGTGCGCCTTGGCGGCCAGAAGCAGCATCGACAGGCTGGTGATCATCGGCAGGCGGTCGGCGCGAAAGCGGCAGTTGAGCTCTTTGGCAAGGTCGTTGGTGCCCGCCACAAAGCCTTTCATCTGCGGATGCGCCGCAATCTCTTCGGCTTTCATCACCCCCATGGGTGTCTCGATCATCGCCCAGATATCCTTGTCGCGGCCAATGATCTCTGCCAGCGCGTCCACATCGGCAGCAGAGCCGACCTTGGGCAGAAGAAATGCGTCTGCCTCGGCGTCTTTCATCGCCGCGGCATCGTCACGGCCCCAAGCGCTGTCCAGCCCGTTGAGGCGGATGATCCGCGCCCGTGCGCCATAGCCGCCCTCTTTGAGCGCCGCTTTCAGAGTGTCACGCGCCTCGACTTTGGCATCAGGGGTCACCGCATCCTCCAGATCAAAGATGATCGCGTCCACATCCAACCCGCGGGCTTTGTCGAGCGCGCGCTCCTTTGAGGCAGGAATATACAGAACCGAGCGGTAAGGGCGGGGCATGTCCATGAGCTTCTCCAGTAATAATCTTGCGCAGATGTGGCATTTTTTGCGCAAAAACTTCAAGCCCAAACCTGCTGCACTGCAGAATTTCCCGCAAATCTACAGTATTTTCCCGCGCTCGCGCGGCGCGTTAACCCTTTCTTTAAGGCTTTTTCGGCAAGATTTACACAGCTCAGAGCGGCCAACCGCCACCACAGACCGAGGACACCACCAACCCGAAAGGTGACTGCCATGATCTTGAAACCATCTGCACTTCTCCTCGCGCTCGCGGCCCTCGCGCCGCAAACAGCCCTCTCTCAGCAAGCCGCCAACTGCGCCACACGCGACAAAGTTGTGGCGCGCCTCGCGCAATCCTACGGTGAAACCCGCCAATCTGTCGGCCTTGGTGCCAACAACGCCATGGTCGAGGTTTTCGCCAGCGCCGAGAGCGGCACATGGACAATCACAGTCACCACGCCCAGAGGCCTCACCTGCCTTGTGGCCTCGGGCCAAGCCTTTGAAACCCTCGCCGAGGCCCTGCCCGCCAGCGACAGTGACACTTAGGCCAAGCCATCCCAGATCAGCTTTGCGCCCGTCACCGTGAGCAAGACATAGGTGAGCACAAAAAATGCGCGCTCACTGATCAGGAAATGCGCCTTCACACCGAGCCACGCCCCAAACAGCGCAAAGGGCGCGAGCATCAGATCAAGCTTCAGCGTCTCCAGTGTGAAGATCCCCATGAAGCTGTAAGGCACGACCTTGACCATGTTGATCAGCCAGAACACCAGCACCGAGGTCGCCTGATATTCGGTCTTTGAGAGCTTGCGCGACAGCAAGTAAACCGCCGCAGGCGGCCCGCCCGCATGGCTCACAAAGCTGGTAAAGCCAACCGCCACACCCGCCAGAACACCGCCCCAAAGCGCGCCGCTGCCGCCAGCGCTGCGCTGTTGCTGCGCGTGCACCCGCGCCGCCACAAGCCTGCGCCCGACAAGCTGCCAGAGCACAAACAAAACCGCGATCGCCCCGATCAGAAGCTTCAGCGTCTGGGCATCGGCCCAGCGGTAAAACACCGCGCCCAGCACCACACCCGGCACCCCCGCCAGCACCAAAAGCCGCGCTTCAGGCCAGCGCCACTTCTTCCAATAGGGCCGCAAGGTGGCCACATCGATCAGCATCAGAAGCGGCAGCATGATCCCCAGCGCCATGGCCGGCTCAACCACCAGCGCCAGAATCGCCGCCGCCGCAAAGGCCGCGCCAGAGCCAAAACCCCCCTTGGAAATCCCCGCAAAAGTCACGGCCGCGCCCGCAATGGCAAAAAATGCAAAATCCAAAGCAGCGCCCCTAAAGTTACGGTTTCTCAATCGGTTTAGCGTTAACTGCGCCCCACAAACAAGCAGAGCCTATCCGATGCCGCAGCGCAGCACCCTTGCGCTGAAGCAAATAAAAGCCTAGGCCATGCGCCAAATTCAACTCTCATTTGGAGATCCCTCATGGCCAGACCCAAAATCGCCCTCATCGGCTCAGGCATGATCGGCGGCACGCTCGCCCACCTCGCCGCCCTCAAAGAGCTCGGCGACATCGTGTTGTTCGACATTGCCGACGGCATCCCACAAGGCAAAGCCCTCGACATCGCCGAGAGCGGCCCCGTTGAAGGCTTTGACGCCGCATTGTCAGGCACAACAGACTACGCCGACATCGCAGGCGCAGATGTCTGCATCGTGACAGCCGGTGTTGCGCGCAAGCCCGGCATGAGCCGTGATGACCTTCTTGGCATCAACCTCAAAGTGATGAAATCTGTTGGCGAAGGCATCGCAGCCCACGCGCCCGACGCGTTCGTCATCTGTATCACAAACCCGCTTGATGCGATGGTTTGGGCGCTTCAGCAGTTCTCGGGCCTGCCCGCACATAAAGTTTGCGGCATGGCTGGTGTGCTTGACTCAGCGCGCTTCCGTCACTTCCTGTCAGAAGAGTTCAACGTCTCCATGCGCGACGTTTCGGCCTTCGTTCTGGGCGGCCACGGCGACACAATGGTGCCCCTCACACGCTACTCCACAGTTGGCGGCATCCCCCTCCCCGATCTCGTCGAGATGGGCTGGACAACGCAAGAGAAGCTCGACGCAATCGTACAGCGCACGCGCGACGGTGGTGCCGAGATCGTCGGTTTGCTGAAAACAGGCTCAGCCTATTACGCGCCAGCCGCCTCAGCCATCGAAATGGCCGAAGCCTACCTCAAAGACCAGAAGCGCGTGCTGCCCTGCGCAGCCCATGTTGACAACGCCTACGGCCTTGAAGGCTTCTATGTGGGTGTCCCCACAGTGATCGGCGCTGGTGGCGTTGAGCGTGTTGTCGAAATCAAGATGAACAAAGACGAGAAGGCCATGTTCGACAAATCTGTCGATGCGGTCAAAGGTCTTGTCAAAGCTTGCAAAGAAATCGACGGCTCACTGGCCTAAGCCACGCCTGTCGCTTGACCGCGCAAAACCAGAAGCGCGCCTTTTCGCAAGGCGCGCTTTTTTGATGCTGCTGCGCAGCATCGCCGCAGCCCCCGAACTGCGACGCATCACAGGCCAAACGCGTCACAAAGTCGCAAAGTGATTCTACGCACGCTTGAGAGGCCATATTTGTGATCACACAAATAATTCCTGTGATCACAAAATGCAGAAATATCCCTCCCTGCCTTCAAATCAGGCAGAATAGTCTTAGGTTTTGCGAAAGCTTGTGCGAGTAGAAGCATAACAGCAGCAACCAGACGGGAAAGCTTCATGAACATCCATGAATACCAAGCGAAGGCCTTGCTTCGCTCATACGGCGCACCGGTTTCAGAAGGCCGCGTGGTCCTCAAAGCCGAAAATGCCAAAACAGCCGCAGGCGAAATGGACGGACCTCTCTGGGTCGTCAAAGCCCAGATTCACGCGGGCGGCCGCGGCAAAGGCAAGTTCAAAGAAGCCGACGCTGGCGAAGCTGGCGGCGTGCGCCTTGCCCGCTCTGTTGAAGAAGCTGCCGAAGAAGCCAAGCGCATGCTTGGCCGCACGCTTGTCACACACCAGACAGGCCCGGCTGGCAAACAAGTCAACCGTATCTACATCGAAGACGGCTCAGGCATTGAAACAGAGCTTTACCTTGCTCTGCTCGTTGACCGCCAGACAAGCCGCGTGTCGTTCGTCTGCTCCACCGAGGGCGGCATGGACATCGAAGAAGTGGCCGAAGCCACACCAGAAAAAATCCTCAGCTTCTCTGTTGATCCGGCCACAGGCTACCAGGCCTTCCACGGCCGCCGCATCGCCTTCTCGCTCGGCCTCAAGGGCGTGCAGATCAAGCAGTGCGTGACGCTGATGGGCCAGCTCTACAAAGCCTTCATGGAGAAGGATATGGAGATGCTCGAAATCAACCCGCTCATCGTGACCGATGGCGGCGATCTGAAAGTGCTCGACGCAAAAGTCAGCTTTGACGGCAACGCGATCTACCGCCACGCCGACATCGCCGAGCTGCGCGACACCACAGAAGAAGACCCCAAAGAGCTCGAGGCCTCCAAGTATGACCTCAACTACATCGCGCTTGACGGTGAAATCGGCTGCATGGTCAACGGCGCAGGCCTTGCTATGGCCACGATGGACATCATCAAACTCTACGGTGCCGAGCCTGCCAACTTCCTCGATGTCGGCGGCGGCGCAACCAAAGAGAAAGTGACAGAAGCTTTCAAAATCATCACGTCAGACCCACAGGTCAAAGGCATCTTGGTCAACATCTTCGGCGGTATCATGCGCTGTGATGTGATCGCCGAGGGCGTTGTGGCCGCGGTCAAGGAAGTGGGCCTCAAGGTTCCGCTTGTTGTGCGCCTTGAGGGCACAAACGTGGATGAGGGCAAAGCCATCATCAACAACTCCGGCCTCGACGTCATCGCAGCCGACGATCTCAAAGACGGCGCCCAGAAAATCGTAAAGGCCGTCAAAGGCTAATCGTAGGGTGGGTGACAACCCACCTCCCCAACGACACATTTATAGGAGAACGCCAAAATGGCAGTCCTCGTAGACGAAAACACCAAAGTCATTTGCCAAGGCCTCACAGGCTCGCAAGGCACATTCCACACCGAACAGGCGATTGCTTACGGCACCAAGATGGTTGGCGGCGTGACACCGGGCAAGGGCGGCACCACGCATCTTGACCTGCCGGTTTACAACTCCGTGCATGAGGCCATGCATGTCACAGAGGCCAACGCCTCCGTTATCTACGTGCCTCCCCCCTTTGCGGCAGATTCTATCCTTGAAGCCATCGATGCGGGCATGCCCCTCATCGTTTGCATCACCGAAGGCATCCCTGTGCTTGACATGATGCGCGTCCAGCGCGCGCTTGAGGGCAGCAAATCCCGCCTCATCGGGCCAAACTGCCCCGGCGTCATCACGCCCGGTGCCTGCAAAATCGGCATCATGCCAGGTCACATCCACATGCGCGGCTCCTGCGGTGTTGTGTCCCGCTCGGGCACGCTCACCTATGAAGCGGTCAAGCAAACAACGGATCTTGGCCTTGGCCAGTCGTCAGCTGTCGGCATCGGCGGTGACCCCATCAAAGGCACAGAGCACATCGACGTTCTGAACATGTTCCTTGATGACGACGAGACCCACAGCATGATCATGATCGGCGAAATCGGCGGCTCCGCCGAAGAAGAAGCAGCCGAATTCCTCGCAGCCCAGAAGAAAAAGGGCCGCTGGAAGCCAACAGCTGGTTTCATCGCGGGCCGCACGGCCCCTCCCGGCCGCCGCATGGGCCACGCTGGCGCAATCGTCGCTGGCGGCAAAGGTGGTGCTGAAGACAAGATCGAAGCCATGCGCAAAGCAGGCATCGTTGTTGCCGAAAGCCCCGCCAGCCTTGGCGAAGCCGTGATCGAAGCGATCGGCAAATAAACCAAACTGCAGCGGCGCAAGCGCGCCGCTGCCCCTCAATCCCGTCACGAGCCGGAAACGCGCAACCCATCAGGCTCGAACGCATAGGTGTCCTCATGACCGACCAGTCCTCCAACGACCAGTTTCACGCCTCCTCCTTCATGCAAGGCCACAATGCCGAGTATCTGGAGCAGCTCTACGGCCAATATGCGTCCGATCCGAATTCGGTCGATGAGGCGTGGCGCGCGTTCTTTGCCGCGCTTGGCGATGCCGAGATGGATGTGAAGGCCGAGGCCAAAGGCCCGAGCTGGGCCCGCCCCGACTGGCCACCTGTGCCCGCAGACGACCTCACCCAAGCGCTGACAGGCGAGTGGAGCGAGCCCGAGGCCAAGGCCGCGACAGGCAAGATCAAGGCAGGCGCCGCCAAAGCAGGCGTTGACGCCACCGATGCCGCCGTGCGTCAGGCCGTGCTTGACAGCATCCGCGCGCTGATGATCATCCGCGCCTACCGTATTCGCGGCCACCTCGTTGCCAATCTTGACCCGCTGGGCATGATCGAGCAGACACCGCACCCCGAGCTTGACCCAAAGTCATACGGCTTCACCGACGCCGACATGGATCGCCCGATCTTCATCGACAAGGTGCTGGGCCTCGACTTTGCCAATATGCGCCAGATCCTTGATCTCGTGCGCCGCACCTACTGCGGCACATTTGCGCTGCAATACATGCACATCAGCAACCCCGAAGAAGCAGGCTGGCTGAAAGAGCGTATTGAAGGCTACGACAAAGAGATCAAATTCACCCGCGAAGGCCGCAAGGCCATCCTCAACAAAATGGTTGAAGCCGAGGGCTTTGAGAAATTCCTCCATGTGAAATACATGGGCACCAAGCGCTTCGGCCTTGATGGCGGTGAAGCGCTGATCCCTGCGATGGAACAGATCATCAAACGCGGCGGCGCACTTGGCGTGAAAGAGATCGTGATCGGCATGCCCCACCGTGGCCGCCTGAACATTCTTGCCAACGTCATGGGCAAGCCCTACCGCGCGATCTTCAACGAGTTTCAGGGCGGCAGCTTCAAACCCGAAGATGTCGACGGCTCGGGCGATGTGAAATATCACCTTGGCGCCAGCTCCGACCGCAGCTTTGATGGCAACTCTGTGCACCTCTCGCTCACAGCCAACCCCTCACACCTCGAGGCGGTCAACCCTGTTGTGCTCGGGAAAGTGCGCGCCAAGCAAGACCAGCTCGGCGACAGCGCGCGCAAGCAAGTCATGGGCATCCTGCTGCACGGCGATGCCGCCTTTGCAGGTCAGGGCGTCGTGGCCGAGGGCTTTGGCCTCTCGGGCCTCAAAGGCCACCGCACAGGCGGCACCATGCACATCGTTGTGAACAACCAGATCGGCTTCACAACCGCGCCACACTTCTCCCGCTCCTCGCCCTACCCCACAGACATCGCTCTGATGGTCGAAGCGCCGATCTTCCACGTCAACGGCGATGATCCCGAGGCCGTGGTGCACGCCGCGCGCGTCGCGACAGAGTTCCGCCAGAAGTTTGGCAAAGACGTGGTGCTCGATATTTTCTGCTACCGCAGGTTTGGTCACAACGAGGGCGACGAGCCCATGTTCACCAACCCGCTGATGTACAAAAAGATCAAAAAGCAAAAGACCACTCTCAGCCTCTACACATCCGAGCTGGTCAAAGACGGCCTCATCCCCGAGGGCGAGATCGAAGATATGAAAGCCGCGTTCCAGGCCCATCTGGGCGAAGAGTTCGAGGCAGGCAAAGACTACAAGCCAAACAAAGCCGACTGGCTTGATGGCAAATGGGCGCACCTCAACCGCGACAAGGAAGACTACCAGCGCGGCGAAACCGCCATCGCGCCCGAGACATTCGCCGAAATCGGCCGTGGCCTCTCAACCGCGCCCGACGGGATGCCCATCCACAAAACAGTCTCGCGCCTGCTCGAAAGCAAGGCGCAGATGTTTGAAACAGGCGAAGGCATCGACTGGGCCACAGGCGAAGCGCTGGCGTTCGGCTCGCTTCTCACCGAGGGCTACCCCGTGCGCCTCTCGGGTCAGGATGCGACCCGTGGCACCTTCTCCCAGCGCCACTCCGGTATCATCAACCAAGACACCGAAGAGCGCTACTACCCGCTCAACAACATCCGCGCAGGCCAGTCCCAATATGAAGTCATCGACTCCATGCTGTCGGAATATGCCGTGCTCGGGTTTGAATATGGCTACAGCCTCGCCGAGCCAAACGCGCTGACGCTCTGGGAAGCCCAGTTCGGCGACTTTGCCAACGGCGCACAGATCATGTTTGACCAGTTCATCAGCTCTGGTGAAAGCAAATGGCTGCGCATGTCTGGCCTCGTTTGCCTTCTGCCCCACGGCTACGAAGGCCAGGGCCCCGAGCACTCCTCAGCCCGCCTTGAGCGCTTCTTGCAGCAATGTGGGCAAGACAACTGGATCGTGGCCAACTGCACCACACCGGCCAACTACTTCCACATCCTGCGCCGCCAGCTGCACCGCACCTTCCGCAAACCGCTGATCCTGATGACGCCGAAGTCGCTTCTGCGCCACAAGCTCGCAGTGAGCAAAACAGAAGAGTTCACAACAGGCTCAAGCTTCCACCGCATCCTCTGGGATGACGCCCAATACGGCAACTCCGACACAACGCTTGTGGCCGATGACAAGATCAAGCGCGTGGTGATGTGCTCAGGCAAGGTCTACTACGACCTGCTCGAAGAGCGCGATGCCCGCGGCATTGAGGATGTTTATCTCATGCGCGTTGAACAGTTCTACCCGTTCCCCGCCCAATCGGTTGTGAAGGAAATGTCGCGTTTCCCCAACGCCGAGGTGGTCTGGTGTCAGGAAGAGCCAAAGAACCAAGGGGCGTGGAGCTTCATCGAGCCCAACATCGAATGGGTCTTGGGCCGTATCAAAGCCAAGCACCAGCGCCCTGTCTACGCAGGCCGCGCTGCCAGCGCCTCACCTGCGACAGGCCTCGCCTCCGCACACAAAGCACAACAAGCCGCTCTCATCGACGAAGCGCTCACACTGAAAAAAGGGAAATAACCCATGACCGAAGTTCGCGTTCCAACACTGGGTGAATCCGTCACCGAAGCCACCGTTGCCACATGGTTCAAAAAGCCGGGCGATGCGGTGCAAGCCGATGAGATGCTCTGTGAGCTTGAAACAGACAAAGTGACAGTCGAAGTCCCTGCGCCCACCTCGGGCACATTGGGCGAGATCGTTGCCGCCGAAGGCGAAACAGTGGGCGTTGATGCGCTCCTCGCCACAATCAACGCAGGCGAAGCCGCAGCCCCCGCGCCCAAAGCCGCCGCCAAAGCGGCCGAGAGCACAGGCGCAAGCGTTGATGTGATGGTGCCCACACTGGGCGAAAGCGTCACCGAAGCGACTGTCTCGACATGGTTCAAGCAAGTCGGCGAGACTGTCGCCCAAGACGAAATGCTCTGCGAGCTCGAGACAGACAAAGTCAGCGTCGAAGTGCCCAGCCCTGCCGCTGGCGTTCTCACCGAGATCGTGGCCGCCGAAGGCAGCACAGTCGATGCCACAGCCAAACTCGCCGTGATCAGCTCGGGCGACGCCGCAGCAGCCGCGCCAGCCAAGGCAGCCGAAGCCGCACCAGCGCCCGCCGCAGCCGCAGCCGCTGGCGCGAAAAACGCCCCCTCAGCCGAGAAAATGATGGCCGAGAAAGGCCTCAGCGCCGCCGCCGTAACAGGCACAGGCAAAGACGGACGGATCATGAAAGAAGACGTTATGAAAGCCGCCGCCTCCGCTGGCGCAACCGCCGCCGCAGCGCCTGCCCCGGCCGCCCAAGCGCCCCGCGCGCCGGTCTCTGCCGATGATGCTGCCCGCGAAGAGCGCGTGAAGATGACACGCCTGCGCCAGACCATCGCCCGCCGCCTCAAAGAGGCGCAAAACACCGCCGCCATGCTGACGACCTATAACGAAGTCGACATGTCCGCCGTGATGGCCCTGCGCAACCAGTACAAAGACGAATTCGAGAAAAAGCACGGTGTGCGCCTCGGCTTCATGTCCTTCTTCACCAAGGCATGTATCCACGCCCTCAAAGAGGTGCCCGAAGTCAACGCCGAGATCGACGGCACCGATGTGGTCTATAAAAACTTCGTCCACATGGGCATCGCCGCTGGCACGCCCACAGGCCTCGTTGTGCCTGTCATCCGTGATGTCGACCAGATGAGCTTTGCAGGCATCGAAAAAGCCATCGGCGAGAAAGGCCGCCGCGCCCGCGACGGCAAGCTCTCCATGGCCGAAATGCAAGGCGGCACCTTCACCATCTCCAACGGTGGTGTCTATGGCTCGCTCATGTCTTCGCCCATCCTCAACCCGCCACAGTCGGGCATCCTCGGGATGCACAAAATCCAGGATCGCCCCGTGGCGATCAACGGCGAGGTTGTGATCCGCCCGATGATGTATCTGGCGCTCTCCTATGACCACCGCATCGTCGATGGCAAAGGCGCTGTGACATTCCTCGTGCGTGTCAAAGAAGCCCTCGAAGACCCACAGCGCCTGTTGATGGATCTCTGATAGACCAGAGCGATATAAGACCGGGGTGCGCACAAGCTGCGCGCCCCACCCCAAAAGCGGGCCGACAGGCAGCCGAGCATCACGCCACACAAGCTCACCGCACCTGATAGCCACGCCGCAGACAAAGGCTCAGAGCAAGCTATGACCCCAGAACTCACAGTTCTCGCCCTTGCGGCCCTTCTGCAAGCGCTTCAGTTTGTGCTCTACGCTGTGCCGGCCAACCGCGAGTTGGGGCCAGGCTACACCATGTCCGCCCGTGACCGCCCGCCAAGCCGCGAAATGTCGGCGCGCACCGCCCGCTTGGGCCGCGCGCTGGACAACCATTTTGAAGGGCTCATCCTCTTCACCATCGCCGTTCTGGTCGTGACACTCGGCAATCAGGCCACAGGCTTCACAGCCGCCTGCGCCTGGGCCTATCTGGCCGCCCGCATCGCCTATATCCCCGCCTACGCCTACGATATGCGCCCCGGGCGCAGCATCGTCTGGGGCGTCGGTTTCTTCGCAACTCTTCTCATGATCCTTGCAGCGCTCGTCTGAGCCGCGCATCAGCCCACAAAGGAGCCACCCCATGGCATCATATGACGTAATCATCATCGGCGCAGGCCCCGGCGGCTATGTCTCGGCCATCCGCTGCGCCCAGCTCGGCCTCAAAACAGCCGTGGTCGAAGGCCGCGACACGCTCGGCGGCACCTGCCTCAACGTGGGCTGTATCCCGTCAAAGGCGCTGCTGCACGCCACCCACATGCTCCACGAAGCCGAGCACAACTTTGCCTCCATGGGCCTCAAGGGCAAAAGCCCCTCTGTCGACTGGAAGCAGATGCTCACCTTCAAAGACGAGACCATCGGCCAGAACACAGGCGGCATCGAGTTTCTCTTCAAGAAAAACAAAATCGACTGGCTCAAAGGCTGGGGCAGCATCCCCGAGGCAGGCAAAGTCAAAGTCGGCGACGAGACCCATGAGGCAAAGCACATCGTCATCGCCTCAGGCTCAGCGCCCGCCACGCTTCCGGGTGTCGAGATTGACGAGAAGACAATCGTCTCCAGCACAGGCGCGCTTGAGCTGTCCAAAATCCCCAAAAAGCTCGTGGTCATCGGCGCAGGCGTCATCGGGCTCGAGCTTGGCTCCGTCTACGCCCGCCTTGGCTCAGAGGTGACTGTGGTCGAATATATGGACGCCATCACCCCCGGTATGGACGCCGACGTACAGCGCACCTTCAAGCGTATCCTCGAGAAGCAGGGGCTCACCTTTGTCATGGGCGCAGCCGTTCAGTCGGCAACCGCCGCCAAAGGCAAAGCCAGCGTCACCTACAAGACCAAAAAGGATGAGGCCGAGCACACAGTCGAGGCCGATGTCGTCCTCGTTGCCACGGGCCGCAAACCCTTTGTCGAAGGCCTCGGCCTTGACACCCTCGGCGTTGAAATGACCCCCCGTGGCCAGATCAAAACCGATGCCCGCTGGGCCACCAGCGTCAAAGGCCTCTACGCCATCGGCGATGTGATCGAAGGCCCGATGCTGGCCCACAAAGCCGAAGACGAGGGCATGGCCGTGGCCGAAGAGCTCGCGGGCAAACATGGCCACGTCAACTACGGCGTGATCCCGGGGGTTGTCTACACAACACCCGAGGTGGCCACCGTGGGCAAGACAGAAGCCCAGCTCAAAGAAGACGGTACCAAGGTCAAAGTCGGCAAGTTCAACTTCATGGGCAACGCCCGCGCCAAGACCGTGCACCAAGGCGAAGGCTTCGTCAAAATCATCGCCGATGCCGAAACAGACCGCATCCTCGGCGCAGCCATCATCGGCCCGGCCGCAGGCGATATCATCCACGAGCTTTGCGTGGCCATGGAATTTGGCGCCTCAGCCGAAGACATCGCCCTCACCTGCCACGCCCACCCGACCTACTCGGAAGCCGTGCGCGAAGCCGCCCTCGCCTGTGGCGACGGCGCAATCCACGCCTGAGGCAAAGGCGGATGAAGCCGACACAGCTCGCGTTTGTAGCGGCCCTTGTCATGGGAGCGGCCTTCTCGGGCCGCGCCCTCTGGCAAACGGCCCATCCGCCCGAGCCTGCCGCCGCCTACGTGTCGCTATTTGAAACCCATTGCCTCAGCCGCCTCGCCACCGTGCAAAGCGGCGGGGCCGACCCGCACGCAGACCTGCCCAAAAATGCCCAGCGCATCACGCGGCTCGACGCAGCAGGCCTACAGGCCATCCAGAAGCGCACAAGCTGCGCCGTAAAAGACGCAACCCGCCTCATGACAGAGACCCAGCGCGATGCTGTGGCCCAAGCCATCACCGCGCTCATCGCCCAAAAGCTCCCCGCGCTCAGCGAAGCCACCGCACCAGTTCCCGCCGACCTCGCCCGCATCTTCACAACAGATGCCCCCGAAGATAGTCCAAATCACTGGGGCATCACGCTCACGCGCAGCCAGCCCGCCAGCGGCGACACCAAGCAAATGACTGTCACACAGCTCACCCTCCCACGCGGCTAAAACACGCCCTGTCCTGTCTTTCTTTTTGCCCCAAATATCCCAGGGGGTCTGGGGGACTGGTCCCCCAGCTTTGCCTGCGGTCTGGGGGGCTAGCCCCCCAGACGGTCGGATTGCGCGCAGCGCAATTCGACCCTGCTAAAATCTCACTCGAATATCTTGAAGAGCTCTTTCTTCAGCTTGTCCTCAACGCCCTGCTTTACCGCGTCCTCCACGCTTTCGCCCTCGCCAACAGTGACGCCGAGCTCCTGCTCCAGCTTCTGCTTGATCGCCGCATCCGCCTTCTGCTTCACCTCTTCCTTCTTCTCCTTGAAGTTCAGGTCAATCGCCGCCGAAAGGTCGGGCACAATCCTGGGGTTGCTCCACGGCCCTCTGATCCGCACAGGAAAGGCAAGGTCCTGCCCGCTGTTGGCCTTGAGCGCCACCGGCGTAAAGAGATAGTCGATCGTCTGCGCGCCAAGCCCGATTTGGCCTTTGCCCGTCGCCGTAAAGCGCGGCAACGCCATGTTGAGGTTGTCATTGGTCAAAACACCCCCCGCCATGTCAAAGCTCGCGCCGAGCTTGTCAAAAACGGTTGTGCCTTTCTCGCCATTGCCCGTGCCCATCAGCCCGTTGAGGTCAAATCCCGAGATCGTCCCCCCCGCCATGGCAATACCACCGTTGCCCGACAGCGAAGTCATGATCGCGTTCAAGGTGCTGCCCGACCCAAGAAATTTCACAAACCCGTCTGCCTTGCCCGAAAGCCGCTCCACGCCCATGAGGTCGGTCAGCAAAGGCTTCACATCGGCCTGCAACACATTGATATTCCCACCCACAGACAGCCCACCACGGTTGTTCACCACAAACTCGCCCGTGATTTGCCCGTTGTAGCCTGTGGCCTTTGGCAGCTTCATCACCAGCCGCGATGTGTCGAGCGATACACCAATCTGGCTTGCGCCCAGCTTGATCATCCCCGCATCCAGCGATTGCACCGAAAGGCTCATGTCAGCATCCACAGCCGCAAGGCCGCTGGCGTCAATCGCGGTGGTTGACCAGCCCGTCCCAGCGCTTGCCGTGTCGCTGCTGCTCCCGCTGCCGCCCGAGGCCGCAAGGGCGGCAAAGTCGAGCGCCCCTGCCGCGAGCTTGGCGGTGATCTTGGGCTTGCCCCCCCCGAGGCGGATGTCGGCATCCCCCGTCAGCGTGTTCTGATCAAGCTTCAGTGTCATTGCGCGCAGGTTCAGCACCTCGCCCCCCGAAAACGTCATCTTCGCGGTGAGGTCAATCGCCTGCCCCAGCCCGCGCGGCAGCTCGGCTGCGCCCAGCCCGAGGCTTTGCATAAAGGTCGAGGTGCTTGATGTGCTCACACTCAGCTGCCCTTCGGCCTCAAACGCTTGCGTGGCCCGCCCCTCAAAGCCCAGTGAGCCGCCCGCTGTGGCAAACCTTGCCGTCACAGGCGTCAGCCGCCCTGCCAAAAGGTCATCGGCATGGCCCACCCGCGCCTCAAGCGTCAGCGCCGCACCGCCGCGCACAGCGCCAAGTGACAGCGTCGCAGGCCCCGCCATGTCAGGCAGGCTCAGCTCCGCATCCAGCGCCGTAATCTTTTCCCGCGTGCCTGTGCTGCGGTCCTCAATCAGCACCGTGCCGCCCGTCACGCTGGCGCGCGCAAGGCTAAAGGGGGTCACACCACCAGCCGCCCCCGCATCTGCGCTCTCGGCTGGCGCGCCCGCGCCAAAGTCCCAGCTCACGCGCCCGTCTTTGGCGGTGATCAGGGTGATCTCGGGGTTCACCAGCTCGACACGGCGGATCTCGACCTCGCGGCGCAGCGCCGCCGCAGCGCCCACCCCGATGCTCAGCCCCTCGGCCTTGAGCAAAGGTGCCGCGTCCCACTCAGGCCCCGCCACCACAACAGGCCCCGTCTTCACGCCCAGAACAGGCCAGACGCTCAGCCCGATATCGCCCGTAATGCTCACCTCGCGCCCCAGCGCCTTGGATATCTCGGCACTGGCCACTTTGGCGATCCGCTCTTTGGGCAGCAAAAACAGCCCCAAAGCGGCAAACCCCAAAAAGACAACCACACCAAAGAAAAGACCGCGCAAAATCCGCATCACTGAAACCTCCAAGTTTATGCACAAGGCCTAAGCCAGCCACGCCCCGATCGCAAACATCTTACAGCACAGAGCCTCTTCCCCCAGCGCAGATCTGCCGCTATACGCGCAGCATGTCACAAAATCCTCCCGATCTGCGCCCAGATCTTGCCCGCGCCACGCTTTCTGAAACACGCCGTGAAGGCCAGCCGACCATCGGCATGGTGTCGCTTGGCTGCCCCAAAGCGCTGGTTGACAGCGAGCGCATCCTCACGCGCCTGCGCGCCGAGGGCTATGGCATCTCGCCAGACTATTCCGGCGCTGACGCGGTCATCGTAAACACCTGCGGTTTTCTGGATTCGGCCAAGGCCGAGAGCCTTGATGCCATCGGCGAAGCCCTCAAAGAAAACGGCAAGGTCATCGTCACAGGCTGCTTGGGTGCCGAGCCCGACTATATCCGCGAGCATCACCCGCGCATCCTCGCGGTGACAGGCCCGCACCAATACGAGCAGGTGCTTGACGCTGTGCACGCTGTCGTGCCGCCAAGCCCTGATCCCTTCATTGACCTCTTGCCCGCCTCGGGCGTCAGCCTCACGCCGCGACACTATAGTTATCTAAAGATATCAGAGGGTTGCAACCATAAGTGCAAGTTTTGCATTATCCCCGACATGCGCGGGCGCTTGACGTCACGGCCCCATAAAGCCGTGCTGCGCGAGGCCGAAAAGCTGGTCGAAAACGGCGTGCGCGAGCTGCTTGTGATCAGCCAAGACACCTCCGCCTATGGCACTGACTGGCCCAATGAAACCCGCCGCGCGCTCACCGAGCAGCCCATCACAACGCTCGCGCGCGGCCTTGGCCAGCTCGGAGCATGGGTGCGCCTGCACTATGTTTACCCCTACCCGTCGGTGCGCGAAATTATCCCGCTTATGGCCGAGGGGCTGATCCTGCCCTACCTTGATATTCCCTTCCAACACGCCCACCCCGACACGCTCAAGCGCATGGCGCGCCCCGCCCACGCCGAGCGCACGCTTGACCGTATCCAAGAGTGGCGCAGCCTCTGCCCCGATATCACCCTGCGCTCCACCTTCATCGTCGGCTACCCCGGCGAAACAGAGGCAGAGTTCCAGACCCTTCTGGACTGGATGGACGAAGCCCAGCTCGACCGTGTCGGCTGCTTCAAATATGAAAACGTCGCGGGCGCCCGCTCCAACGCGCTGCCAGATCACGTGGCCGAAGAGGTCAAACAAGACCGCTGGGAGCGCTTCATGGAAAAGGCACAAGCCATTTCCGAGGCCAAACTCGAAGCCAAAGTCGGCCAGCGTATTGATGTGATCATTGATGACATCGACGAAGACGGCATCGCCACCTGCCGCACCAAAGCCGATGCCCCCGAGATCGACGGCAACCTGTTTATCGACGAAGGCACCGAGGGGCTGAAAGTCGGCGAGATCGTCAGCGTCGAAGTCGATGAAGCAGGCGACTATGATTTGTGGGGCCACCTGTAGGGTGGGTGCCAACCCACCATCCCCGCACTAGCCCGTCGTAGGGTCGGTGCCAACCCATCAAGCCCGCTACCCCGCCAAACCGCACAAAACCGGACGATTGGCACACGCCGCAGGCACATCGCCTTCGGCCAGCGCCTCCACACAGTCCTGCGCAAAGGGGCATCCGCGGCAGCGGGTGATCATGGCGGCGTGCGCCTTGCCTGACAGCGCGCCAGAGGCGAGAGCTGTGGTCATGCAAACGCCAAGGTTGGCCGCCGCAAGCCGTGTCAGCTCAAAGTGGAGCGCAGGGTTGCCGAGCGGCACGCGCAGCTCTGGATGGTAAACAGTCATACGGCGGATCCTTCTGATGCCATGGCCCAAGGCTAGGCCCGCAAACCGCCCCGATCTTTGACATAACGCAAATACAGCGCGCGCTTAGGTTACGATCGGCGTGTTTTGGCCCGTTTTGCAAAACAGGCGCAGGCGGTGCACGCATGGTGCACGCGCGGTGCACACATATCACCCCCCCGGACTCAGCTGTGCCGAAAGTCTTAACGCCCCCGCTGGAAGGCGTCCAAATAGGCCCTCACAGCGTCTTGCACATGGCGAAAACGGTCGCCGCCCAAGTGCTTGCCACCATACCAGCGCGTCACCACAACAACGTGGCCCAAAAGCGCCTCGCGCTCCAGCATCCGCACAATGACCATGCCAGCCCCTGACTCGCCGTCATCACCCTTGAGCGGCGTGCCGTCAGGCAGGATCATGCCCCATGTATTATGGGTGGCCTTGGCGTATTTCTTGTTTTTCTTGAGGGCTTTCAGCAGCGCATCGGCCTCTTGGCGGGTGGCCGCAGCCCCGCCCGAAACAGAGTAGCGCGAGCCACGGTCGCTGATGATATTTTCAAGCTGGTTCAAAGCCTTGCTTAGAGCTGTGAGGCCGTCTGGCGCACAACTTCGATCCGCTGTGCATTGGGCGGATGCGTGCCAAGAAAGCGGTCGCCCGGGTCAGGGATGCGGCTGAAGAAGGCCGCGCCGCGCACAGGGTTGTAGCCCGCCTTTTTGGTAATGACCGTGCCCAAGATATCGGCCTCAAGCTCATAGTCTTTCGAGTAGGTGCGCGCCCCCACCTGAGCGCCGATTTCACCAACATTTTGAAGCACTTGCGCATCAGCTCCCGTGAGGGCCGCCAGCCCCGCAAAGACAAGCGCACCCGTCTGCGCATTGCGCTGCTGGCGCGCGATATGGCCTTCGATATGGTGTGCCGCTTCATGCCCCATGACAAAGGCAAGCTCGTCGGCGTTGCGCACATCGGCAATCATGGCGATTGTGAAGGCAAGGATGGGTTGGCCTGTTTTATCAAGCGTCTGGTAGGCGTTCACAGGCTGGCCGGGGCGGTCATCAATCACGATGCGGAAATCACAGTTCATGCCCGGCGCACGGGCGCGACACTCGCGCTCGGCCACAGGCTCGACCGTTTCCACCACATCGACAAATTGCCTGGCCGCCGCGCGGGCGCTGAGCTGGCTTTGGCTCGCTTGCCCGCTTGAGGCCTCAGGCAGCGGCGCGCTTGTCTCGACGGGCACATCACAGGCCGCCAAAGCCAGCAAAGCCAAACCCAGAAAACCCTTTTTGATGAATGACATCGCTTCGCCCGCCTTGTTGTCTACGCGCTAAAGCATAGCGGCGCACCCGCAGCCGCGCCAGCCCCTTCACGCCGCTTTGATGAGGCTCGAAAGGCAATCCTTGCAAGTGGCACGCATCCGCCTATTCTGGGGGTATGTTTTCAATAGAACACGAGTTTGACTGCACCGTGATCACCCTTGTGGATGAGGGGGCCGCGCCTTTGGCTGAGGATGTTGTGATCAACGCCTTTGAAGACTGCGTGACGCTTGAGCAATATGATGCGCGCACAGGCAACACCCAAAAAATCACCCTCTCGCTCAGCCAGGTGCAAGACCTTGGCGCAGCGCTCGATTTGCCCGAGGGGGTCTATTCTCTCGTGCGCGCCGAAGAGGGCGCCTGACGCCCGCCTCAGACTTTGTTAATTCGCACCGCTTAAACCCATCTCGCGCTTGTCATCTGCGGCGAAGATTGCCCTAATGCCGCCAAACAAGATGAGGGGCAAAGCGCATGGGCGAGACGTTGAAAACAGGGTTTTATTTTGATGAAAAAACTTTTTGGCACGGAGGCGGAAATTTTGCACTGACCTTGCCTGTCGGCGGCCTTGTGCAGCCCTTGGTGGCGGGTGGCCTGCCCGAAGCCCCCGAAACAAAGCGCCGCTTCAAGAACCTGATGGATGTGACAGGCCTTAGCAACGCGCTTGCGCTCTCAACCGCGCCCATGTGTTCGGTTGAGGAGTTGTCACTGGTGCATCCCCTTGATTTCTTGCAGAAATTCAAGGCGCTCTCTGATGACAACGGCGGCAACCTCGGCTTGCGCACCCCGTTTCTCAAGGGCGGCTACGAGCTGGCCGCGCTCTCTGCGGGCCTCAGCCGCACAGCCCTTGCCGATGTGCTGACAGGCAAGGTCAAAAACGCCTACGCCCTCTCGCGCCCCCCCGGTCACCACTGCCTGCCCGAGTGGCCCAACGGCTTTTGCTTGCTCAACAACCTCGCCATCGCAATCGAGGCGGCCCGCACCGCAGGGCTGGCCAAACGCTTTGCTGTCATCGACTGGGATGTCCACCACGGCAACGGCACCGAGCATATCTTCTATGAGCGCGACGATGTGCTCACCATCTCGCTGCACGAAGAAAACAACTACCCCACCGACACAGGCTTTATCGCCGACAAGGGCCGCGGCGCAGGGCTTGGCCACAACATGAATATCCCCTTGCCTGCCGGGGCGGGCCACCTGAGCTATCTGGAGGCCATGGAGAAGCTCGTTGTGCCTGCCTTTGAGCGCTTCAAGCCCGATGTGATCATCGTGGCCTGTGGCTATGACGCAGGGACATATGACCCGCTGGGCCACCAGCTCTGCACAGCCGAAACCTTCCGCCTGATGACCCGCCAGGTGCGCGAGGCCGCCGAGCGCCTCTGTGGCGGACGCCTCATGATGTCGCATGAAGGGGGCTACTCGGAGGCCTATGTGCCCTTCTGTGGCCACGCGGTGATGGAGGAGATGTCAGGCAGCCAGATCACAGCGCCCGACCCGATGGCAGAGGTCGTGGCCGCCCGCCAGCCCAACCCGCGCGTGGTGCAGTTCTTCTCCGGGCTGATTGACGAAATGGCAGTGGAGTTCTTCGGCTAAGCCGCTCTCACCACATGGTTTTTTCTGCGCGCGCCAGCCAGGCCGCATCATAGGCTGCGCCGCCCTCCTCGCCTGCGGTTTGCTCCGCAAGGATGTCGCCTGCGGTGGGCAAGCCCGCGCTGTCATCTGCACCGCTCCAAAGCGCTGCACGCATCGGCGCACGGGCGCATTGCGTGTAGAGCTCACCGATCTTGATAACAATCACCGAGCGCGGCAAACGGCCTCTGTCGTCAAACCGCGCGCAGAGGTCTGGCGCAACGCTCACTTTGGCCAGCCCGTTCACCCGCACAACCGTGTTTGAGCCTGCCACCATAAACATAAGCGAGATGCGCCCGTCCGCCACGATATTGCGCAGCGTATCCATACGGTTGTTGCCGCGCCAGTCAGGCAACAGGAGCGTCTGCGCATCAAGCACCTGCACCACGGGGCCTGTGTCCCCGCGCGGGCTGCCGTCGGTTCCCTCGGGGCCAACCGTCGAGACCACGCAAAAGCGCGAGGCCATAATCCACTTGTGGTAAAGCGGCGTCAGCCCCTGCGCGACCTTGCGCAGAGAGGCTGATCCGGGCGCACCATAGAGCGCCTCTAATGTCTTGATATCTGTGACATACGCGTCAGACATCAAAGCCTGCTTCGCGCATGAGCGCATCTGAGCGCCCTTCCACCTGAGCTTCGAGCGCGCTCATAAACGCACGCTGCTCCGCACCCGGCGCAATCGGCTCGAGAAACTCGACCACAGCCAAGCCCGGCTTGCGCAAGATCGTCCCCTTGGGCCAGAACAGCCCCGCATTGGTGGCCACAGGCACACAAGGCTGCCCCATCTGCTCGTAAAGCGCATAGGTGCCGATCTTGTAGGGGCGCTTTTCGCCCGGTTTCACACGGGTGCCCTGGCTATAAATCACAAGCTGCCCCGCCGCTGTCAGCCCTTGTTTGACGTCATCCAGCATCTTCTTGATGGCCGCGCCGCGCTTGCCACGGTTCACAGGCACACAGCCAATGCGATAGGCATAAACCCCGATCACAGGCATCCACAGTATTTCGCGTTTCATGATGAATTTGGCCGCAGGGCTCGCGTAGAAAATCATGATGATATCAAGGAAAGACTGGTGCTTGGCGGCAATCAGCATCTCGCCTTTGGGCGGCGTGCCACGCACCTCGTGCTTCAGCCCGATCATCCAGCGCGCCGTCCACAGCACCCAGATGCAATAGGCCTTACAGGCTGCCCGCGCGCCCTTGGGGCTGATCAGCGCCCAAGGGAAAAACACCAGCCCGATCACAAGCATCATGACGGCATTTTGCAGCACAAAAACCAGAGAGATAACCCAGCGTATCGCCAACATCAGCGCAGCTCCTTCAATGTGCGGCGCGCCGCCGCTTGCGTGGCCATAAAGGCCACAAGCCCCGCCAAGGCAGGGATCACCAGAGGCCAGAGCCAGCCGCCCCCCTGAAAGCCAAGCCCGCTGAGAAAGCCGCTCTCACCGCCCCCGACGGGCAGCATGACAACCGCAACAACCCCCAGCACCATGCCGCCAGCCGCGCCCGACATGGAGCGCAGGGTAAAGCGGCGCACAAAGGCGCTGGCAATGTAGCTGTCTTTCGCGCCAACAAGGCGCATCACTTTGATAACCTTGGCATTTGCCGCCAAAGCCGCATTGGCCGCCAGTGTGATCATCGCGCCCATCACAGCAAAGATCAGCGCAATCGAGAACCAGCCAAGGAACGAAAGCCGCGCGGCCGCCGCAGCCAGAGGCTTGCGCCAGCGCGAATGGTCATCCAGCACAGCGCCCGGCACTTCGCCCAGCAGGCGGATGCGCAGCGCCTCGGCGTCAAGCCCTTCAGGGCTTTCAACGATCTCGATAAGCTGTGGAATGGGCAGCGCCTCAAGCGGCATATCAGGGCCAAACCAAGGCTCCAGAAGCTTGCGTTGCTCCGCATCTGACAGCACCCGCGCCGAGGCGACCCCCGGTGTGGTCTGAAGCACTTCAAGGGCTGCATCTGTCTGGGCCTGCATCTGCCCCGCGGGCGCCGAAATCCGCACCGTGGCAGACTGGGCCAGCTCGTCTGACCACCGCTCCGCAAGGCGCCCCGCCGACACCGAAAGCGCCAGCGCAAAGACCGCCAGAAAGGCCATCACAGCCGCAGCAAACACCGTGAGCCGCGCTGTAAACCCCGTGGGCGGCACGGCGCGCTCGGCCTGTGCATCGCCAATGATAAATCCGGTTATCTTGTCAAAATCAAACATCGCCCGCATCACAGGTCTACCCCCGCAGCCTGCACGCGGCGGTTGGCAATCCGCAAGACACGCGTCTGCACCTGCGTTTTGGCCGCGCGGATGAGACCCAGATCATGGGTGGCAATAACGACAGTTTTGCCCATGCGGTTCAGCTCCACCAAAAGCGTGAGCAGCCGCTGGGACATTTCCCAATCAATGTTGCCCGTTGGCTCATCGGCCAGAATAACATCGGGTGACATAATCACAGCCCGCGCAAGAGCCGCGCGCTGCCGCTCCCCGCCTGACAGCTCGGGCGGCAAAGCGCTTGCACGGTCGCGCAGGCCAACCCAGTTCATCAGCTCCGCAAGGTTATCCTGCTCGCTGGCAATGCTGTGGCCCGCAACAGTGAGCGGCAGCGCGATATTGTCGGCAATCGAGAGATGGTCGAGAAACTGGCAATCCTGATGCACCACACCAATACGGCGGCGCAACTCGGCGATCCCGTCGCGGTCAAGGCTGCGCACATCCTGATCAAACAAGCGCAGATGCCCCGCCGTGGGCAGAAGCTCGCCGTAGCACAGCTTCAAAAGCGTGGTCTTTCCTGCGCCTGATGGCCCTGTCAGAAAATGAAACGAGCCCGTCGGCAAGCTCACGTTCAAATCGCCCAGAAGCTCCCCGTCGCCATAGCTGTAGGCCACATCGTTAAGCTCGATCACCCGTTCGTCCTCACCCTGCTCTGTACCGCTCCGGGCACGCGCCAGACCATGCCCCAGCACGGGCAAAGTTGCAATCGCTCAGAGCCATTGACGCTTTGATGCGTCTTTGCTCTTTCCGAGCAAAAGGTTACCGCCTATGGTGCCGTAAATAAATGTTATCGTTTTGGGACTATAGGGGGCGAGATGAGACTGGTTTGCCCAAATTGCGGCGCACAATACGAAGTGCCTGATGACGTCATCCCCCAAGGTGGGCGGGATGTACAATGCTCCAATTGTGGCGACACATGGTTCCAGAACCACCCCGACAACGACCACGGCCTGGCCGAGGATCTGGGCGAAGCGCTCACGCAAGAGGTGGACGCCTCCGAAGCCGAACAGCCAGAAGCCGACGAAGAGCCTATGGTGCAGACGCCCCCCGCAGCGCCAGAGGGGCGCAAGCGCGAACTCGACCCCTCTGTGGCAGATGTGTTGCGCGAAGAGGCCGCGCGCGAAGCCGCGGCGCGCAAGCGTGAGGCAAGCAGCGCCTTGGAAGAACAGCCTGATCTTGGCATCGGCGAACCTGATGACGAGGCCGCCCGCCGCCAACGCGAAGCAAGCGAGCGCATGTCACGGATGCGCGGAGAAGACCCCAAGCCCGCCAAGGTCGCGGCCGCAACAGCGGCCAGCGGGTCGCGCCGCGATGTGCTGCCTGACATCGACGAAATCAACTCGACCCTGCGCAAAGACAGCGAACGCCGCAAAACCGCCAGCGAAGTGGCAGCCTCCCGCGAGGCCGCGCCAAAGCAAAGCGGCTTCTTGCGGGGCTTCTTGCTGGTTATGGCTCTGGCAGCGGTTCTGATCGGGATATACATTTTCGCCCCCCAGATCGGCGAGGCCGTCCCGGCCCTCGCACCAGCGCTTGAAAGCTACACAGGCTTTGTCGATACGGGCCGCCTCTGGCTTGACGGGCAGGTGCGTGGCCTCATGGGCACGCTTGATGGCATGGCCACCGAAACAGCCCCGGCCGAGGCCGTGAGCGAGTAAGCTAAGGCTTTAGAAGCGGTCCAGCAAACGCTCAAGATAGCTGCGCTCGGTGTCCGAGCGGTCCGCTTCCCCGGTGCGGCGGCGAATTTCGTCCAGCAGCTCGCGGGCACGGCGGTAGACATCTTCATCCCCGATCATGCCCTCATCTGCCGATGAGAACCCGCGGCGGTTGCGGCCCAAAGGATCGGTGCTCTCCCCACCCGCCGTCTCTGCGTTCTGGCCGTCTTGGCCCTGCTGGCCCTCATTGGCCTGTGCCATGGCCTCGCCCAAGCTGTCCATGCCGTCACGCAGGTTTTCCATCGCCTCGGCCTGACGGTCAATCGCCTCAGCAAGGTCGTTCTGGCGCAAAGCGCTCTCGGCCTGCTCCATAGCACGGCCTGCATTGTCAAGCGCCTCGCGGGCCGCCTCGCCAGCTTCGCCCCCCATCTGTGGCAAGCCTTGGGCTTGGCGCGAAAGCTCGTCGCGCAGCGCCTGTTGGCGCTCGGCAAGCGACTGTTGCGCAGACCCGCCGTCTTGGCCTTGGCTGTCGTCTTCGCCCGAGCCATTCTGCCCTTGCTCCGCACGGCCCTCGCCCTCGCCTTGGCCTTCGTGCTGCTCGCCGCGCCCCTGGCCCCCGTTGCGGCCTTCGTTCTCACCACTTTCGCCCGCGCGGGCGTTGGGGTTGAACTGTTCTTGCAGATCGCGAAACGCCTGATCCGAGAGGCCCTGCTGCTCGCGCAGCGTGTCTGCCAAGCCTTCCATGGCCTGCTGCCCCTCGCCCTGCCCACTCTGGCTCTGGGTGACGCGCATGTTCTCCATCATCTCTTGAAACTCGCGCAGCGCCTGCTCGGCCTCGGCCATGCGGCCCTGCTCCATCAGCTCCTGAATGCGGTCCATCATATCTTGCAGGTCTTGCTGGGAGAGCTGCATCGTCTCGCCCTGCTCCCCTTGCTCGCCCTCTTGGCCCTCTTGCTGCTGCTGTTGGGCCAGTTGCTGCATATACTCGTCCGTGGCCTCGCGCAGCTCTTGCATCAGCTCGGCAATCTCTTCTTCCGAGGCGCCATTGCGCAGCGCTTCTGCCAGCTTGTCTTGCGCTTCGCGCATCCGCTCCAAAGCGTCCGAAAGATTGCCGTCTTCCAAGTTCAGCGCCAAGTCCCAAAGTGCGGCCGAAAGCTCGGAGACCGTGTCATCATCCAGCCCGCCATAGGCGATCTTGGCTTCCAGACGCCGTAAGATCACCCGCAGGCGCAGATAATCTGTCTCGCGCTTGAACAGATCATCCGGCTCATGGGAAATCGCGCGCAAAAGCTGCGCAATGCGCGGGCCGTTGTCACGGTTCCAAAGCAGGTCACGGCGCAGCTCGACCACAGCTGCAGCCACCGGATTGAAGAACTTGCGCGCAGCAAGGCTGATCTCAACCGGCCCGCTTGTGCCCGTCTGGCCCGCCTCATCGGTGGCGCTGAAGGTGATTGTCACAGGCAGGTTGGCCCATGGATGCTGGGAGAAATCTTCCAACAAA
Source organism: Lentibacter sp. (assembly GCF_965658795.1). Classification (NCBI taxonomy): domain Bacteria; kingdom Pseudomonadati; phylum Pseudomonadota; class Alphaproteobacteria; order Rhodobacterales; family Roseobacteraceae; genus Lentibacter; species Lentibacter sp. The sequence goes on from NZ_CBFHTG010000002.1 coordinate 165,025, forward strand.
GTTTCTTCAAAGTCATTGCGCGCCCCTGTGACAGGCAAGGGCAGAGGCACGATGAGAGAGGCTTCGCTCTCAGGGGCGAGCGTCAGACCATAGCGCCGGTCCAGCCGCGCCAGATCAAGCGCAATCACAGCTTCGCCGCCCGCAACCCCGTAGTCATCCAGCGCCTCAAACGGCATCGAGAACGTGCCCGCCGCAGCCGTCTCTGCAGGCCCCATCGGCTCAACCCTCGGCGCAGTGTCAGGCAGCGCAACAATATCCCAGCGCCGCCCGCCTGCGCCCGCAATTTCAAGCGCCCCATCGCGCACCACAGCAAAGCCCTGCTCAGGCGCAGCCACCGACGACACCGCGTCAAGCTGTGCCGAAACCGTTTCGTTCACCGTGATTTCGCCAGCAGCCCCATAAAGCCGCAGCGTGACTTCGCTGCCCTCGGGCAGCTCCAGCACGGTCTCATCGGTGTCATTCAGGTAGATCGAGGGCAGCCCCGTATAGCGCGGCGGCTCAACCCACCCTTCCCAGCTGGGTCCAAGCGCCGCTTGAGCCGAGCCCGTCAGCGGCGTGCCGATCTCGGCGACCGTTCCCAACCGCCAGACTGAGCCAAACAAAAGCGAAACCGCCAAAGACAAAAGCGCAACATAGCGCAGCCCGAACGGGTCTACTCCTGCGAGGCGCACTTTCGGCGGAATCGCGCGCGCTGAGCGTATTTTCTCGATCATCCGGCGCTGGTATTCGGCCCAAATCGCCTCTGACGAGGCATCACCAGCCCCAATCGCCTGCTTGTCGCGCACCGCTCGAATGGGGCGCCCCGGCAGGCTTGCGTCGATGCGCTCAAGCGCATCTTCCGCGCTTGGCCTGAGAAACCTGCGCCAAGCATACCAGCCCCCAAAGGCCAGCGCGACAGCCACAAGCACAAAAAAGCCCCAGACAAGCTCAAGCGGCAAAACCTCATGCAGACCCAGGAAAATAAAGGCAAACGTCGCAAGAAGAGCAGACCACAGCGGCCAGAAGCCAGCGCAAAGCCGCTCGGCCCAAAGGCCGAGATATGTGAGCAACACCCGATCTTTAAGATCAACCCGCTCAGGCTTTGGTCGGTTTTCGGTCAAGCCGCTCCTCCGCTCGCAACGCGGCTCAGAGGCGTTTAGCCCTTTAGCCACTCTGGCATGCTATCGCGCGCGAGCATGTCTTCCAAGCTCGGACGTGGGCGAATGACAGCAAATTGATCATCTTTCACCAGAACTTCGGGAATCAGCGGGCGCGAATTGTATTCGCTCGCCATCACCGCGCCATAAGCACCAGCCGAGCGAAACGCGACCAGCTCACCCTCTTTCATCGCCGTCATGCTGCGCATCTTGGCAAAGGTATCGCCGCTTTCACAAACTGGCCCGACAATATCATAGACCTCAGGCTCGGCACCCGCCGCAGGCTCTACCACAGGGATGATATCGTGATAGGCATCATACATCGCAGGGCGGATCAGGTCGTTCATCGCCGCATCCAGAATGAGGAACTGGCGCCCCTCGCCTTGCTTGACGTAAACAACATCGCTCACAAGCACACCCGCGTTGCCCGCAATAAGCCGCCCCGGTTCGATCTCGATTTCACAGTCAAGATCGCCCAGAACTTCTTTCACCATAGCGCCGTAATCTGTTGGCAAAGGCGGGGCAGTGTTGCTGCGCTCGTAAGGAATGCCAAGGCCTCCACCAAGATCAAGGCGGCGAATGGTGTGGCCATCTTCGCGCAGGGCGAGCGTGAGTTCTTTCACCTTTTCATACGCCAGCCGAAACGGCTCAAGCTCTGTCAGCTGTGAGCCGATGTGCACATCGATCCCGACAACCTCAATACCCTTGAGGCTGGCCGCATGGGCATAGACCTCACGGGCACGCGCAATCGGAATGCCGAATTTGTTCTCGCTCTTGCCAGTGGCAATCTTGGCATGGGTCTTGGCGTCCACATCCGGGTTTACCCGCACAGTGATGGGCGCACGCAGGCCAAGCTCAAGCGCTACGGCGTTGAGGCGCTCCATCTCGGGTTCGCTCTCGACGTTGAATTGGCGGATGCCCCCCGTCAGCGCCAGCTTCATTTCCTCACGCGTTTTGCCAACACCTGAAAAAACGATCTTGTCACCAGCAACACCCGCCGCTTTGGCGCGCATGTATTCGCCGCCGGAGACCACGTCCATGCCAGCGCCAAGGTCGGCCAGCACCTTCAGGATCGCAAGGTTTGAAGCCGCTTTCATCGCGTAGCACACAAGGTGATCCATACCCGCGAGCGCCTCGTCAAAAAGGCGGAAGTGGCGCTCAAGCGTGGCTGTGGAGTAGCAGTAAAACGGCGTACCCACTTCAGCGGCAATCGCGCTCAGAGGCACATCTTCGGCGCAAAGTTCGCCGTTTTTGTAAAGAAAATGGTCCATCGCGCGTCCTCTGGCTGGCTTTTGCCTGCTCTAGCGCAAACTGATGCGCGCGCCAAGCGCGTTCAGCGCTTGATCACACCCACGGTGGCATATCCAGACACCGAGACAGTTGCGCTGCCCGTTTGCGTGGGGGCCGTGTCTTGGGCCACGGGGCGCTCCGGCGCACCATTCGCACCACAGCCAACCAGCGCCATAAGGCCAAGACCCGCTATCAATACTCTCATCATCACACCCTCCAATGCTGCGCAGCCTAGCCTTTGCGGCTCCGCAAATACAGATAAAGCGGCAAGCCACAGCTCACGCCGATACAAAATGTCGCTGGGATCGCCACAAGGCGCAGCCAGTCGCGCTTTTGCGTGGCCTCATACAGCACCCAAACCGTCAGGCTGATCGCCGCGATGATCAGATCCCATGTGAGGCCCGTTGTGGATGCGTTGACATACCAGGCTTGCGATAGCCCCGTCAGGCCAACACCCTCTGCGCGCATGTAGCTCACAAAGTAATACATCGGGTGGATTGCCCCCCAAAGCGCGAGCGCCAGCCAGACCGCTCTCATGCCAGTGTCTCTTTCCAGCGGGCGATCTGCTTTCGCACCTCAGACGGCGCTGTGCCACCATAGCTTGTGCGCGAGGCAACAGAGGCCTCAACCGTCAGAACACTGAACACATCGTCCGTGATCTCTGCATTCACGGTCTGCATCTCTTCAAGGCTCAGGTCAGGCAAGTCACAGCCCTTGGCCTCGGCCATAGCCACGAGGCTGCCTGTCACATGGTGCGCCTCACGGAAGGGCATGCCTTGCACCCGCACGCACCAGTCGGCCAGGTCGGTCGCCGTTGAAAAGCCGCTGCCCGCCGCGGCCGCAAGGCTCTCGCGGTTGGCGCTCATATCGCGCACCATGCCTTCCATAGCCGCCAGCGCCAGCATCAGGTTGTCGGCCGCGTCAAAGACCTGCTCCTTGTCTTCCTGCATATCCTTGGAGTAGGCCAGCGGCAGACCCTTCATCACCATCATCAAGGCAACATTGGCCCCGAAAATACGGCCGATCTTGGCGCGGATCAGCTCTGCGGCATCAGGGTTTTTCTTCTGCGGCATAATGCTGGACCCCGTCGAAAAGCTGTCAGACAGCTGCACAAAGCGAAACTGCGCAGATGACCAGATCACAAGCTCTTCGGCAAAGCGGCTGAGGTGCATCGCACAGATGCTGGCCGCGCTGAGAAACTCGAGCGCAAAGTCACGGTCGCTCACCGCATCCAGCGAGTTGGCGGCAGGGCGCGCAAAGCCGAGCGCCTCGGCTGTCATGTGGCGATCAATCGGAAAGGACGTGCCCGCAAGCGCCGCCGCCCCCAAGGGGCTTTCGTTCATCCGTGCGCGCGCATCTTCAAAGCGGCTCGCATCGCGGCCCAGCATCTCGACATAGGCCATCATGTGGTGGCCCCATGTCACAGGCTGCGCGGTCTGAAGGTGGGTAAAGCCCGGCATCACCCAATCCGCCCCGGCTTCGGCCTGCAACAGAAACGCTTTTTGCAACGCACGGATGCCACCAATCGCCGCATCCATCTGTCCACGCGTCCAGAGTTTGAAGTCTGTCGCCACTTGGTCATTGCGGCTGCGGCCCGTATGAAGGCGCCCCGCAGGCTCGCCTATCAAGGCTTTCAGGCGGTTTTCGACATTCATGTGGATGTCTTCCAAAGCCGTCGAAAACTCGAAGCGCCCGCTTTCAATTTCTGACAAGACAGTGAGCAGCCCTTCCCTCATGGCCTCGGCATCGCTATCTGTGACAATGCCCGTCGCCGCAAGCATTGCGGCATGGGCTCTTGAGCCGGCAATGTCTTCGGCCGCCATACGTTGGTCAAACCCGATCGAGGCGTTGATCGCCTCCATAATCGCGTCTACGCCAGCCGAAAAGCGGCCGCCCCACATTTGGTTTGAGGTGTCGTTGCTCATGGGTTTTACTGCCTTCGAAAGGATGAAAATGTCTCGCTCCAAGCTGGTTTATACCGCACTCGCCGCAATCGCAATCATCGGCGCATTTTTCGCCTTTGCCCCCTCGGGCGGTGTCACAGGCGGCCTCTCGGAGGCCACACGCTCAGAACTTGTGGCGCTTCAGACAGATGACATGAAAAAACTGGTTATCCACCCGGAGCCGCAAGCGCTGGCCAGCGCGCCCTACACACTCGCAGAAGGCGGCAACCAAACCCTTGATGCGCACGAAGGCAAAGTGATCCTGCTCAACTTCTGGGCCACATGGTGCGCGCCCTGCCGCAAAGAAATGCCCATGCTTGCCGAGCTGCAAGAAGAGCTGGGCGGGCCGGATTTCGAGGTCATCACCCTTGCCACAGGCCGTAATGATCCCGCCGCCATGGCCCGCTTCTTTGACGAAATCGGCGTCACCAACCTGCCCCTGCACACCGATGCAAACTCAGCCGTTGCGCGCCAGATGGGCGTGCTCGGCCTGCCAGCGACAGTCCTGATTGCGCGCGATGGAACCGAAGTCGCACGCCTTTTGGGCGATGCCGACTGGGCCTCTGACAGCGCCAAAGACATTCTCAAAACACTGATTGCTTCAAACGAGTAGCCCCTGGCCGTTTGGGCCGAGAGCAAACCAACACTGTTAAAGAGGAAGGCCGCCCAAATGCGCATGACCCGCCGCAGCTTCGCCGCAACCGCCCTTGCCTTTGCCGCCTCGCCCGTCTCCGCCCGATCAGGCTTTGAGAGCTGGCTGCGCAAGTTCAAACGCCGCGCGGCGCGCAAGGGCATCTCCGAGCGCACGCTTGAGGCTGCTTTTGCTGGTGTCACCTTCCTTCCCAAGGTGGTGGCCAATGACGCCCGCCAAGCCGAGGTCGCCAAGCCCTTGCAGGACTACCTCGCCAGCGCAGCAGGCGGCGCGCGCCTCTCAAACGGGCAGAAAGCGCTCAAGCGTCACAACAGCCTGCTCAGCCAGATCGAACGCCGCTACGGCGTCGAGAAAGAGGTGCTCACTGCGATCTGGGGCATGGAAAGCGCCTATGGCGGGTTTCGCGGCAGCCTCCCTGTCTTTTCCACCTTGGCAACACTGGCCTTTGAGGGCCGCCGCCGCAACCTTTTCGAGGCCGAGCTCCTCGCCGCCCTCCAGATTGTCGAAGCGGGCCATGCCAGCCCCGATGAAATGCGCGGCAGCTTTGCTGGCGCAATGGGCCACACCCAGTTTATGCCCTCCACCTACCAGCGCTATGCGCAGGACTATGACGGCTCGGGCCATGCCAATATCTGGGGCGATGCCCCCACAGATGCCCTCGCTTCTACCGCAGCGCTGCTCAAAGCCGAGGGGTGGCGCAAAGGTCAGCCTTGGGCTGTCGAGGTGCGCCTACCGCAAGGCTTCGATCTGGCGCTCACTGGCCGCATCTACCCGCGCCACACGCGGGAGTGGGCCAGGCTTGGCGTAGCCGCGGCCACAGGCGGCGCGCTCCCCGACCACGGCAAAGGCGCGCTCATCCTGCCCGCTGGCCCCGAAAGCCCTGTCTTCCTGATTTATGACAACTTCCATGTCATCAAAAAATACAACTACGCTGACAGCTATGCCATCGGCGTGGGGCATTTGTCAGACCGCCTTGCAGGCCGCCCTACCTTGCGCGCAAAATTTTCACAAAATCCTTGGGGCATGAACACGGGCGAGCGGCAAGCGCTACAACAGCGCCTCAATGCGCGCGGCTTTGCAGCAGGCACGCCAGATGGGGTGATCGGTGAAAAGGGGCGCGCAGCCATTCGCGCTTACGAGCAGGCAAACGGCAGGCCCGTCACAGGCGTCCCGAGCAAAGCGCTCTTGGCGTCGCTCGGCTAGATCTGTCTTCCCGTGTCCATACAGCTTGCCATACAGGCTGCCACATAGCTTGCAACACCCTGTTTTAGAGGCCCCAGAACCGCCGCATCTCGGCGGCGCAATCTTTCGGATGACTGATCGGAAGCATGTGCGAGCCCCCCGCAATCACCCGCGCCTCTGCGTTTGGCAACCGCTGTTCAAGCCCTGAATTGATCGTTTCCGTGACCTGCGGGGAGCGGCTGCCCCGCAGCAAAAGAACAGGTATTTCAAGCGCTTGCAGACGACCCGCGGCCAACATATCCGCGCTATCATCAAACAAGGCCGGCGCTGCATCCGGGATCACTTGAATGCGCGAGGCCATATCCTGTTGTGTCTCGGCGGGCATCGCCTCCCAAGGCAAGCCCCCGCCCCAACGCGCCAAAAAGGCTTTCGTGGCTCCACGGCGATCTCCCGCCGCCAAAAGAGCACTCATCTCATTCAAATCGTTCACAAAATCAGGATCATCCGCCATCGCCACGGCAAAGAAAACAGGCTCTATGAGCACAAGACTGCGCACGCTCTCAGGCGCTTCAAGCGCCACCCGCAGAGCCACAGTGGCACCAAAAGAATGCCCAATAACATCAATAGGTTGCGAGCCTAGATACCGCTTGGCCAGTGCTGTGCAGGCCTCGTGATAGCTGCCCTGTCCATCCCAAAACGCACTGCGCCCGTGGCTTAAGAAATCAGGCGCTTCAAAGCTGAAATCACTCTCGAATTGTGCCGCAAGCCCACGCCAAGCGCCACCATGCGCAAGCGAACAATGCAGCATCAGCCCCTCACGCCCACCCGCGCCAAGACGGCGCGCGTGGATCGCTTGTTCAGCTGGACTTTGAGCGTTCAAAGATCACCCGAAAGATAGGCGTCCATATCATCAAGGCGATCTTGGCCCCAAAATTTCTCACCATCTTCAAGCACATAGAAGGGTGCACCGAAGACACCACGCGCGACAGCTTCTTCAAGATTGCGCGCATAGGTCTCTGCGCCAACAAGCATTCCGCTTGTTGTCAGGCTCCGTTCAAAGCCTGCGGCTTCCAGACAGTCTTGCACAACGGCCTCGTCTCCGATGTCTTTTTCCTCCGCCCAGCACGCACGCAGCAGGCTATGAGCCAGCTTACCCACATCACCGCCGACGTCTTGCGCCGCAATAATTGCATAGCTCGAAGGGGCGGGGTTTGTCGGCCAAAACGCGGGTTTGGGCAGTGTCATCGCCAAGCCAGCCTTCTTCACCTGACGGCGCAACTCCTGAGCACGATACTCAAGCCGCGAAGGGTGCCGCTCGGCCGGGGCCACACCCCCTGTACGCGCGAAAAGAGACATAATATCCAGTGGCTTATACACCACATCCAAGCCATGCTTCGCTGCGATCTCTTCTGCGCGCATGCCAGACAGGTAAGCCCAGGGGCTGAGTGTTGTGAAGTAGTAATCCATCTTTGCCATAGTCTGTATCTTCCCTTTTTTCATGCGCAAAAGGCCAATAGTGCCAAGTGCAACCTTTGCCAGCCATGCGTTAGATGCTAAGCGGTGTCAACTTCACGAATCTGTCACAGAACATCCTAAGCCTGGGGGCCGCGCCACATGTCTACCACCAAAGAACCGAAGCTGATTGCTGGTAACTCTAACATGCCGTTGGCAAAAGCCATTGCGCGGCGGATGTCACTGCATCGGGGCGTCAGCCAAGGGCTGGTAGAAGCCCGTGTTGAGCGCTTTAATGACGGTGAGATCTTTGTCGAGGTCTTCGACAACGTCCGCGGCGAAGATATGTTCATCATTCAAAGCACATCAAACCCAGCCAATGACAACCTCATGGAACTGCTGATTATGGCAGATGCCCTGCGCCGTTCTTCTGCGAAACGCATCACCGCTGTGATCCCTTACTTCGGGTATGCCCGCCAAGACCGCCGCTCAAAAGCGCGGACGCCTATTTCAGCCAAGCTAGTCGCAAACATGCTGGTCGGCACCGGCATTGAGCGCGTTCTCACAATGGACCTGCATGCAGCACAGATCCAAGGCTTCTTTGATATCCCCGTGGACAACCTCTACGCATCGCCCATCTTCGCGCTCGATATCAAGCACCAGTTCAAAGACAATCTCGACGATATCATGGTCGTTTCGCCCGATGTAGGCGGTGTGGCGCGCGCACGCGAACTTGCCAAACGTATCAACGCGCCTCTCTCAATTGTCGATAAGCGCCGCGAAAAAGCAGGTGAAGTGGCTGAAATGACCGTAATCGGCGATGTCTCGGGCAAAAAGTGCTTCATCGTGGATGACATGGTCGATACAGCCGGCACGCTCTGTAAAGCTGCCGAAGTCCTTATGGAAAACGGCGCCTCAGAAGTGCACGCCTATATCACACATGGCGTACTGTCAGGTCCCGCCTGTGAGCGTATCACAAACTCTGTTATGAAATCATTGGTGATCACCGACACAATCGCTGCGACAGCTGACGTGAAGAAAACACCCAACATTCGCGTCGTTCCGACTGCGCCCATGTTTGCTCAAGCCATTCTGAATATTTGGAACGGAACATCGGTTAGCTCGCTGTTTGACACCGAGATGCTAGAACCGATCTACGAAGGCATGTTCTGAAAACTCCTGTGAGGTGGGCTCAGCCCGCCTCCCCTGCCTTCAATATAAGTCCCAATCGTCCTCGTTCTGGACGGGCCCTATTGCCATCCAGCCAACCCTTATGCGGGCGATCTTTGTATCGCCCCACGTACGGAAGACGAGCTCAAACCCAGCTTCCGTAATACTCTCTGCTTCAATATCAGCACGGACGTTTGTTGCGCTATCAACATCCCAAAGCGTCAACGAGCAGTGAACACTGGGCGGCGCTGTGAAGCGCTCACTGAAGGCGACAGCTTTGCGAACCTCACGGTTGCCAGCCCCTGTCCACATTTCTCCGCCATCCTGAAAGTGTTCAAAAATGACGTCATTGCCCTGCGCGATGCCAATTGCGCCGTTCAGTTTCTTCATAAGCAGCCAGCCTCTTCCAAAAGCGGATCTTCCAGTACTAGAACCTACGACAAAAAAATGCCCCAACCCGTTAGGGTTGAGGCATATCACTTCAATTTAGGTCTGCACAACATCAGACCATATTTTGCAGGAGCTCTTCCAAATCGGCCAAAAGCAATTCGGCTGCATCACGGTTTTCAGGTGCGGCGGTTGCCGCAGCCGTCTTGGCCGCTTCTACAACAGGTTCCAGATCAGATGCTTTCGCATCAGCCAAAGGAATTGCCTTCTCTGCCAAAACAGAGAGGCCTTGAGCGTTGATCTCGGCAAAGCCGCCTGTAACCGCGAACGATACAGTGCCCTCAGGCCCGCTCACCGCCAGAACACCTGGACGGAGCGTGGTGATAACTGGCGCATGGTTCGGCATAGCCGTCATTTGCCCGTCAGCACCTGGGATCTGCACAGAGGCAACTTGCATAGAAGCAAGATTGCGCTCTGGGCTTACCAGATCAAATTGCATGGTCTCGGCCATTTATGCCTCCTTTAAGCAGCGTCAGCTGCCATTTTCTCGGCTTTCGCAATCACGTCAGCGATACCACCAACCATGTAGAAAGCGCCTTCTGGAAGGTGATCGTATTCACCCGCCACAACAGCTTTGAACGATGAGATTGTTTCTTCGAGTTGAACCTGAATACCGTCCGAGCCAGTGAAGACTTTGGCAACGTCGAACGGCTGTGACAGGAAGCGCTCGATTTTACGGGCGCGAGAAACTGTCATTTTGTCTTCTTCTGACAGTTCGTCCATCCCGAGGATCGCGATGATGTCTTGCAGTGATTTGTAGCGCTGCAGGATCTGCTGAACGTCGGTTGCAACCTTGTAGTGCTCTTCGCCGATGATTTGCGGGTCAAGCAGGCGCGATGTTGAACCAAGTGGGTCAACCGCTGGGTAGATACCTTTTTCCGAGATCGCACGGTCAAGAACCGTTGTCGCGTCAAGGTGGGCAAACGATGTCGCAGGTGCAGGGTCAGTCAAGTCATCCGCAGGAACGTATACGGCCTGAACCGATGTAATCGACCCGTTTTTCGTTGACGAGATACGCTCTTGCATCTGGCCCATGTCTGTCGCCAGTGTTGGCTGATAGCCAACCGCCGAAGGAATACGGCCAAGCAGAGCTGACACTTCTGAACCGGCTTGTGTAAAGCGGAAGATGTTATCAACGAAGAACAGAACGTCGGAGCCTGAGTCATCACGGAACTGTTCCGCGAGCGAAAGGCCTGTGAGAGCCACACGCATACGCGCACCGGGAGGTTCGTTCATCTGACCATAGACCAGAGCAATTTTTGACTCCGTAAGGTCGTCGGGCACGATAACACCAGATTCGATCATCTCGTGGTAAAGGTCGTTGCCTTCACGAGTCCGCTCACCAACGCCCGCGAAAACAGAAACACCTGAGTGCACTTTTGCGATGTTGTTGATCAGTTCCATGATCAAAACCGTCTTACCAACACCAGCACCACCGAAGAGGCCGATTTTGCCGCCTTTTGTGTAAGGCGCAAGAAGGTCGATAACCTTGATACCTGTTGTCAGGATCTCTGTTGCCGTTGACTGGGCATCAAACGAAGGTGCTTCGCCGTGGATCGAGCGGCGCTCTTTGGCGTCCACTGGGCCTTTTTCGTCAACAGGGTCGCCTGTCACGTTCAGAATGCGGCCCAGAGTGCCCTTCCCGACGGGAACAGAGATCGGCTCACCAAGGTCGGTAACCTCTTGGCCACGTACGAGGCCCTCTGTTGCGTCCATAGCAATGGTACGCACTGTGTTTTCGCCGAGGTGCTGAGCAACCTCGAGGATCAGGCGCTTGCCATTGTTGTCAGTTTCAACTGCGTTCAGAATTTCGGGCAGGTGGTCGCCAAATTGAACGTCCACAACGGCGCCGATCACCTGGGTGATTTTGCCTTTTGCATTAGCCATTATTTCGTCTCCGGTTCCTTAGAGCGCCTCAGCGCCCGAGATAATCTCGATAAGCTCGTTCGTAATCACAGCCTGACGTGAGCGGTTATACTCAACTGTCAGGTCTTCGATCATGTCGCCAGCGTTACGGGTTGCATTGTCCATTGCAGACATCCGCGCACCTTGTTCACTTGCACCGTTTTCCAGCAGCGCCGCAAAAATCTGCGTTGCAACACCACGGGGCAAGAGATCCGTCAGGATCTGGTCCTGATCAGGCTCATAGTCGTAGTCTGCGATGGCAGCAGCTTCTTGCCCTTCAGGCGCATCATAGCGGGCCGGAATGACCTGCAGCGCTGTTGGGATTTGGCTGATGACGGACTGGAATTCGCTGTAAAAGATAGTCGCAACATCAAACTCACCCACATCAAAACGGGCAAGAAGGTCAGTCGCAATATCTTTGGCGTTGTCGTAGCCGAGGCGTTTAACTTCGCTCAGATCAACGTGGGAAATCATATTCGACTGATAATCCCGCTTCATCTGTTCACGCCCTTTCTTGCCAACGGTAAGAATTTTGACAGTCTTCCCCTCGGCAATCAATTTCTGGGCATGCTGCTTAGCAAGCTTCACGATGTTGGTGTTGAAGCCACCGCAAAGACCACGCTCTGATGTCATAACAACGAGCAGCTGTACCTTGTCCTCACCAGTCCCGCGCAGCAAGAGCGGCGCGCTATCTGATGATCCAACTGATGCAGCCAACCCACCAAGAACCGCATTGAAGCGCTCTTGGTAAGGGCGTGAGTTTTCCGCGGCTTCCTGTGCCCGCCGCAGTTTTGCGGCGGCCACCATTTGCATGGCCTTCGTGATCTTGCGGGTCGATTTGACCGACGAGATCCGATTTTTAAGGTCCTTGAGATTTGGCATTGCCCTATCTCCCCCTTACGCGAAATCAGCGGCGAATGCGTCCAGCGCTGCTTTAACACGGTCTGCGGCTTCGCCCTTGATCTTGGGATCTTCTTTCGTGATCCACTCGATAAGATCTGCATGCTTCGAGTGCAGGTGCTTCAAGAGCCCAGCTTCAAAGCGCGCAACATCTTTTACTGCGATCTTGTCGAGGTAACCGTTTGTACCCGCGAAGATAACGCAGACGATCTCGGCGTTTGTCAGCGGTGAGTACTGTGGCTGCTTCATAAGCTCTGTAAGACGCGCACCACGGTTCAGAAGCTGCTGCGTTGCCGCATCAAGGTCTGAGCCGAACTGGGCGAAAGCCGCCATCTCGCGGTACTGAGCAAGCGAAAGCTTAACAGGGCCGGCAACAGAGGACATGGCCTTCGTTTGAGCTGACGAGCCAACCCGAGAAACGGACAGGCCTGTGTTCACAGCAGGGCGGATACCTTGGTAGAACAGTTCTGTTTCAAGGAAAATCTGACCATCTGTGATCGAGATCACGTTGGTTGGGATAAACGCTGAAACGTCACCGCCCTGAGTTTCGATGATCGGCAGAGCCGTCAAAGAGCCTGAGCCGTGATCTTCGTTGAGCTTTGAAGAGCGCTCGAGCAGACGTGAGTGAAGATAGAAAACGTCACCCGGGTAAGCTTCGCGGCCTGGTGGGCGACGCAGAAGAAGTGACATCTGGCGATAGGACACAGCTTGCTTTGAAAGATCATCATAAACGATGAGAGCGTGCTTGCCATTGTCGCGGAAGTACTCAGCCATGGCTGTCGCGGCGTATGGTGCAAGGAACTGCATCGGAGCTGGGTCAGAGGCCGTCGCAGCCACAACGATTGAATACTCAATCGCGCCGCTTTCTTCCAAACGCTTCACCAACTGTGCAACTGTTGAACGCTTTTGGCCGATCGCAACATAAACGCAGTACAGCTTCTTGCTGTCGTCGTCGCCCGCTGCCTCGTTATAAGACTTCTGGTTCAGGATCGCATCGAGCGCGACCGCTGTTTTACCTGTCTGACGGTCACCAATGATCAGCTCGCGCTGGCCACGGCCAATTGGGATCATCGCGTCAACAGACTTGAGGCCAGTCGCCATTGGCTCATGAACCGATTTACGCGGGATAATCCCTGGTGCCTTGCTGTCAGCAATCGCGCGCAGCTTGGTTTTGATCGGGCCTTTGCCATCGATCGGATTGCCAAGACCATCCACAACACGACCGAGGAGCTCGGGGCCTGCTGGAACGTCAACGATGGCGTTTGTCCGTTTTACAACGTCGCCTTCTTTGATGTCGCGGTCAGAACCGAAGATAACAACACCGACGTTGTCAGCTTCAAGGTTGAGCGCCATGCCCATAACCCCACCGGGGAATTCGACCATCTCACCAGCTTGGATATTATCCAAGCCGTAAACGCGCGCGATACCATCACCAACGCTGAGAACTTGACCAACTTCAGCAACTTCAGCTTCTTTGCCGAAATTCTTAATCTGGTCCTTCAGGATCGCAGAAATTTCTGCTGCTTGGATACCCATTTATCCGACCTCTTTCATTGAATTCTGGAGGGAGCTGAGCTTCGAACGGATCGACGTATCGATCATTTTCGAGCCCACCTTGACGACAAGACCACCGATGAGAGCTTCATCAACAGTCGCATTAATAGTCACAGTCTTGCCAAAGCGCTCTTTCAGCGTCTTGGCCAGCTTGTCTGATTGCGTCTTGGTCAAGGCTTTCGCACTGACGACCTCGGCCGCGACCTCACCCTTGTCTTCCGCGATCGCAGCGCGCAAGGCGCGTACGAGCTGAGGCAGCACAAACAAACGACGCTTTGATGCCATCAGGCTCAGCGTATTCGCTATCATGGGAGAAAGGCTCATCTTTTTGGCGAGTGCTACGATCGCACCCCCCTGCTCTTCCCGCGTGTAGATCGGGCTAGAGATAAGGTTATTGAAATCTACGCTGTCAGCCAGCGCATTTTCCAAGCTATCAAGATCGTCTTCAACGGCCTTGAGCTTTTTTGTTTCCTTGGCCAAGGAGAATACGGCCGTGGCATAGCGCGCGGCGATGCCGGAAGATATCGAAGCTGGTTCGGACACATCCACCCTTTCGATTTTGGCCCCAAATTTCGCAGTACACTTTCTGTCGCGCACAGCTCGCTTCGGGGGCGTTTTCACCCTGAGTTTTCTCAAAGCAGCTAAATCGAGGCGGGTGTAGCAGAGCAATCCTGTTGCGGCAACCTGCTACGGAAATTTTCGACCACCGTTAAAGTTAATAAAATACAAAGACTTACCGAAACTGCGACCGTTTGCGTCTACGAATATCAGCATTTTAATCAGGTTTTTCCTGAATCACGGCCCCAAAGTTAACGCTATCAAGGCAGAATCCCTGCAAACGCCCCTCAGGCTGGAAGGCCATCTGGCATGGGCTGAAGGACGAATGACGGCTTTCGGACCCTCTGTTGCAACCCTGGCCTTTTGGGCGCGGGGACTTGCTTGGTAACCTCGACCATCAATACGCCCCCTCCAGCCACCAGCGGCATACCGTGGCCCAGTTTCTCCCAAAAGCCGGCAGTCTTGCGCCAAAAGCGGCGCTCGCTGGGCGGTTGATACAGAGCCGTCTGGCTCCTTTCGATTTTGAAGCCCCAAAGCTTGAGCTGCTGATCAAGCTGGCCCATCGTAAATGGCCGCCCATATCCAAATGGGGTGCGATCATTTCGGCTCCACAGGCCAGCGCGGTTCGGGACAATAAACAATGCTCGCCCACCTGGCCCCAAGACACGATAACACTCTTCTAAAACATGGGTTGGCCACTCGCTTGTTTCGAGGCCATGCAGGACAACGAGCTTATCAACATGACCAGTCTCAATAGGCCAATGTGTCTCTTCGCACAGGACACTGACATTCGGCTGGCCCGCAGGCCACGGCATGACGCCCTGCGGCCCCGGCATAAGACAAGTCACGCGTCGCGCCTGCCCGAGAAAGGGCCTCAAGAGCGGTGCAGCAAATCCAAAGCCCAAAACGGTTTGCCCTTTGGCTTCGGGCCAAAGCTCCAACATCTGATCGCGGATCACCTTTTGGGCCGCCCGGCCCAATGTGCTGCGGTAGTAGAAATTTCGCAAATCTTTCACGTCAAGATGCATTGCAGCCACCGGACCAATAAGTCACTCTTGGTGTAACATAACAATGATCGGAGAAAATGCTATGCCTCTTCAGCTTTTGACCATCCCTTGTCTCTCGGACAATTTCGCCTTTCTTTTGGTCAATGAAGCCAACGAAGCTGCGCTGATTGATGCACCCGAGGCAGCCCCCATTAACGCACTCCTTGACAGCCATGGGCTTACACTCACGACAGTCTTGTTAACGCACCATCATTGGGATCACGTCGAAGGGCTTAACGACCTGAACATAGCTGAGGGCCTTAAGGTAGTCGGCGCAAAAGCAGATGCGCACCGCCTACCTCCACTGACGCAAGAGGTCTCTGAGGGTGATGTCCTTGAGGTCTTAGGGGAGCAAGTCAAAGTGCTCGATGTTTCTGGCCATACTCTAGGCCATATCGCATTTTATTTCGCGTCGTCGGGCTTTGTCTTCACTGGTGATAGCCTAATGGCTTTCGGGTGTGGCCGCCTCTTTGAAGGCACGCCAAGTCAGATGTATCAAAGCTTGTCGAAATTGGCGGCTTTGCCCAACGACACCCTTGTCTGTTCGGGCCATGAGTATACTCAAGCTAACGCGCGCTTCGCGACAGCGATGCATCCGAATGACACCGCCATTGTGAGCCGCGCAGCCGAAACAGAGCGTCTTTTGGCAGCAAAGCAAAACACAGTTCCATCAAGCTTGGCTCTGGAAAAGGCAACGAACCCCTTTCTGCGCGCTGAAAGCATAGAGACCTTCACGCGCTTGCGGGCCGCAAAAGACACTTTTTAAGCACCTCACCGCAACGTGACACGAAATGTGATGCTGTTTTTCAAGAAAGACCTTGAAGCTGGCGATATATCGACCAAACTTTAACCCAATAGCGCGAAGGTTACGTATCAGCCTAGAGACGTCGGTGAACTCAAGTCAAAAGGAGCACGAGAGCAGTGCCATCATTTTCCAACACACTCGAGCAAGCCATACATGCAGCACTGGCAACAGCCAATTCCAAGCGCCACGAGTTTGCAACCCTTGAGCATCTCCTGCTCGCCCTGCTCGACGAGCCAGACGCTGTGCGCGTTTTGCAAGCCTGCTCAGTCGAAACAGAAGAACTGCGCAAAACGCTGGTCGACTTCGTTGAAGAAGACTTGAGCAATCTCGTAACCGATATTGAAGGCTCCGAGGCCGTTCCGACAGCCGCATTCCAACGTGTTATCCAGCGCGCTGCGATCCATGTTCAGAGCTCAGGCAGAAACGAAGTTACCGGCGCAAACGTACTGGTAGCAATTTTTGCCGAGCGTGAAAGCAATGCAGCCTATTTCCTTCAAGAGCAGGACATGACGCGGTATGATGCCGTGAACTTCATCGCACATGGTGTAGCCAAAGACCCTGCATTTGGCGAAGCGCGGCCTGTTTCAGGCGCTGATGAGGAAACTGCACATAACTCTTCAGCAGAAGCCGCCTCAGACGAAGAAAGCGCGCTTGGTAAATACTGCGTCGATCTGAACGCCAAAGCCCGCAACGGCGAGATTGATCCGCTTATTGGTCGTGACAGCGAAGTCGAGCGTTGCATTCAGGTTCTCTGCCGCCGCCGCAAAAACAACCCGCTTCTTGTCGGAGACCCCGGCGTTGGCAAAACGGCTATAGCAGAGGGCCTCGCCGATAAAGTCGTCCGCGGGGAAACACCTGAGATTCTGGCCAACACCACAATTTACTCTCTTGATATGGGCGCGCTCCTTGCAGGAACGCGCTATCGAGGTGATTTTGAAGAACGGTTGAAGGCAGTTGTGAAAGAACTGGAAGAGCACGACGATGCCGTGCTCTTCATTGACGAGATACACACAGTGATCGGCGCAGGCGCAACTTCAGGGGGCGCGATGGACGCCTCGAACCTTCTCAAACCAGCACTTGCTGGTGGGAAATTGCGCACAATGGGATCGACAACTTACAAAGAGTTCCGTCAACACTTCGAGAAAGATCGTGCCTTGTCGCGCCGCTTTCAAAAGATCGACGTAAACGAGCCCTCTGTAGAGGACGCGGTCAAGATTTTGCGCGGAATTAAGCCTTATTTCGAGGAGCATCACGGCGTAAAATATACCAACGATGCGATCAAAACTTCTGTTGAGTTGGCAGCTAGGTATATCAACGACCGCAAACTGCCTGATAGCGCCATTGATGTGATTGACGAGGCAGGTGCTGCACAGCATCTCTTGAAATCGGCGAAGCGACGAAAAACCATTGGCACCAAAGAGGTCGAAGCTGTCGTTGCCAAAATAGCCCGCATTCCTCCAAAAAACGTCTCAAAGGACGATGGCGCGGTGTTGAAAGACTTGGAAAAATCTCTCAAGCGCGTTGTGTTTGGCCAGGATCAAGCGATCGAGGCTTTGTCATCTGCAATCAAATTGTCTCGTGCAGGACTGCGCGAGCCAGAAAAGCCCATCGGCAACTACCTTTTCGCAGGCCCAACAGGTGTCGGCAAAACCGAAGTTGCCAAACAGCTTGCGGATGTCCTTGGCGTAGAGCTTCTGCGCTTTGACATGTCCGAATACATGGAGAAACACGCGGTATCCCGCCTTATCGGTGCCCCTCCCGGCTATGTCGGATTTGATCAGGGTGGTTTGCTAACCGACGGTGTCGACCAGCACCCACACTGCGTCCTGCTCTTGGACGAGATGGAGAAAGCTCACCCTGACGTTTATAACATTCTCTTGCAGGTGATGGATAATGGTGAGCTGACAGACCACAACGGGCGCACCGTGAGCTTCCGCAACGTGGTGCTTATCATGACCTCCAACGCTGGGGCTTCAGAACTTGCCAAGGCAGCCATAGGCTTTGGGCGCGATCGCCGAGAAGGCGAAGACACAGCAGCTATCGAGCGAACCTTTACGCCGGAGTTCCGCAACCGTCTCGATGCCGTGATCAGTTTCGCGCCCCTCGGCAAAAACGTGATCTCACAAGTTGTCGAAAAGTTCGTGCTTCAACTGGAAGCACAGCTGATGGACCGCAACGTCACGTTCGAGCTCACACCTGCAGCCGCTGAGTGGTTGGGTAACAAGGGCTATGATGACAAAATGGGCGCACGCCCTCTTGCGCGTGTCATTCAGGAATACATCAAGAAACCTTTGGCCGAGGAGCTCTTGTTCGGCAAACTCGCCAAGGGCGGTGTTGTGAAGGTTGGGGTGAAGGATGGCGAACTAGACCTGCGCCTTGAAGGCCCCGGAAAACCTCAACTGTCCGGATCAAAGCCGCCTCTGCTCACGGCTGAATAAAGACATGTGGCGGCTAGGATTGATCTGCGCTCTAGTCGCCACATCTACAACAATGGCTTGGGGGAAAAGCCCTGAGTTCTCGATCCCAGTAGACTGTCAGCTTGGTGAGACATGTTATATCCAAAACTATGTCGACACACTGCCCGCGCAGGGCAGAGTGGCTGATTTTGCATGCGGCCCACTGAGCTATGATGGACATAAAGGCACCGACTTTGCATTGCATTCAGAAGCGCAAATGGCCAAAGGCGTTGCTGTTATCGCCGCAGCTGATGGTGTCGTGCGAGGCGTCCGTGACGAGATGCCGGATACAGGGTTAACGCCTGACACCGCCTCAGCGCTTGAAGGACGTGAATGTGGCAACGGCATCGTAATTGATCATGGTGACGGCTGGATAAGCCAGTATTGCCACTTAAAGCGCGGGTCTGTTTCGGTGCAAAAGGGCCAAGAGATCAAAGAAGGGCAGCCGCTCGGACTGATCGGCTTTTCTGGACGCACTGAATTTCCGCATCTCCACTTCGCTGTGCGCAACCACGAGCAAGTAATTGACCCTTTTGACCCAGGCGGCACAAGCGCATGTAGCATTGCTGAAAATAGCCTTTGGAAAGTACCGCCCCCCTATCAAGCCGGCGGCTTGCTCGATCTTGGCTTTGCCAGCAAAGTTCCCGATTTTTCAGATATCAAAGCTGGTACCGCCCACTTGGAAAAGCTCACGGCAAAGTCAGACGCCATTGTGCTCTGGGTCTACACTTTTGGAACACGTAAAGGGGATATCATACGGTTTAGGTTTGACGGCCCTCAGGGCGTAGTCTTCGAACATGAAACTCCCCTCGACAAAACTCAAGCGCTTGCGTTCCGTGCAGCAGGAAAGCGTCGCACAATTGATGCTTGGCCTGAAGGTGCCTACGCTGGAGTCGCCTCGCTCTGGCGTAAGGGGCAAAAGATTGGTGAGGAGACTGTAAACATTACCCTCGGCCTCAAACCGTAAGTGTGAAAAACAGTCGCTTGAAAGGAAACAACACAGAGCCATCTGCACTACGAGGATAGGCTTTGTCCATAATCTGTTCATACCGTGCAATTAGTGCAATTTGCTCTTCGCTATCCAGGGCTGCCAAAATAGGTCGCGCATAAGTGCTTTCTGTAAAGCGGCGGACAGGATGAGCCGACATATCCTCATCGAGCACATGATAATACTCTGTCTCCCAGATCGCTAGAGCTCCCAACGGCGACAGCAAATCATAATACTGCGCTGGCATTGCCACCTTGGGTCCAACATCAAAATCAACCCTTCCGGGGAAAAGCTCTTCAACCAGAGTCCGCCACATTCTATGAGAAGGCGCGTTATTCTGATGAGGCATTTGAACCGCGAGCGTTCCCCCAGCTCCCAACATGCCTCTGAGCCGAGGCAACAGCGTCTCGTGGTCTTGAAGCCAGTGCAGAGCTGCGTTCGAATAGATCAGACCAGCGCCTTGGATCTCGTATTGCGATATATCTACATTGCGCAAAGCATCGTACGAATGAGTCTCATGGGCTTTTTCAAGCATCGCCGAAGAGCTATCGACGCCAAGGAGATGCTTATCAGCAAAACGCCCTTTCAACCGCCGGCCCATTGCTCCGTTACCACAGCCCAAGTCAACCATATCGCCAACACCAACCGAGCGGACGGCAGCCAGCAAATCAACAGCTGGCCGCAAACGCAAATCCCGAAACCTAGAGTAGGCTTCGGGATCCCAGTCAGCTTGCTCTAACGAACAAGTCATGCAGTTGGCTCTGGCTCCATATCGCCGTCATCAGATTTCAGCTTGGGCTTTTTACGAGGCTTGGTCTTTGGAATGGCTGTAACGGAGGTATCTTCCCCTTTTCCATCGTCCTCGTCGTCCCCCTTGTGAGGAGGCTCACCACGCATCACACGCTCGATCTCCGCACCCGTAAGCGTTTCATACTCAAGCAACCCTTCGGCCAGGCTTTCCCATCCAGACTTATTGTCCATGATGATCTTGTGTGCATCTTCATAACCTTGGTCGATGATACGCTTTACTTCGTCCTCGATCAGCTCTTTGGTGTGCGCCGAGATCGAGAAGCCACCCGCACCTCCGCCGCCGCGGAAGGCTTCAGCTGCTTCTTGGTAGTCAATATTTCCAACCTTGTCAGACATGCCCCAACGCATAACCATCGCCCGCGCTAGAGCGCTTGCTTGCATAATGTCGCCCGATGGCCCGTTTGACACGGCTTCTTCTCCGTATTTGATGATCTCAGCCGCTTTACCAGCCATAGTCATGGCAATTTTCTGGGTGAGCTCATCTTTGAAATAGTTAAGCTGATCCATTTCTGGCAGGCTCATCACCATGCCAAGAGCTTGTCCACGAGGAATAATCGTTGCTTTGTAAACGGGATCACATTTTGGCAATGTCATCCCGACAATGGCATGTCCTGCTTCATGATAGGCCGTCATTTCCTTCTGCGCGGGCGTCATAACCATCGAGCGACGCTCAGCCCCCATCATGATCTTGTCTTTGGCCTGTTCAAAATCCACCATCGACACAAACCGACGACCAACACGCGCAGCCATGAGCGCTGCCTCGTTCACAAGATTTGCAAGATCAGCACCAGAGAATCCCGGCGTGCCGCGCGCGATGATGCGCAAGTCTACATCTGGACCAAGGGGCGATTTGCGCGCATGAACGCCAAGGATTTTTTCACGACCCTTAATGTCTGGGTTAGGCACTGTTACATTGCGGTCAAAGCGGCCAGGACGTAGGAGAGCGGGGTCAAGGACGTCTTTACGGTTGGTCGCCGCAAGGATGATCACACCCTCATTGGCTTCAAAACCATCCATTTCGACAAGCAGCTGGTTGAGTGTTTGCTCACGCTCATCATTGCCCCCGCCATAGCCAGCACCGCGGTGACGTCCGACCGCGTCAATTTCGTCAATAAAGACGATACACGGGGCGTTCTTTTTGGCTTGGTCAAACATATCCCGCACGCGGCTCGCGCCGACGCCCACGAACATTTCAACAAAGTCAGAACCTGAGATGGTGAAAAACGGCACGCCAGCCTCACCAGCAATGGCACGCGCCAACAGCGTTTTACCGGTCCCGGGAGGGCCAACAAGCAACGCGCCTTTCGGAATTTTGCCGCCAAGACGAGAGAACTTCTGCGGATTACGCAAAAATTCAACGATCTCTTCGAGTTCTTCTTTGGCCTCGTCGATACCCGCCACGTCGTCAAACGTTACACGGCCCGATTTTTCTGTCAGCATCTTAGCCTTTGACTTCCCAAAGCCCATAGCGCCGCCTTTGCCGCCGCCCTGCATCCGGTTCATGAAATAAATCCACACGCCAATCAGCAGAAGGAAGGGCAGAAGGCTCAATAAGAAAGACTGGAGACCAGATGTCTGCTGTGGTTTTGCCGTCAGAGGAACGCTACTCTCAATGAGCAAGTCGGTGATGCCTGCATCTTCTGGTTTGACAGTAGAATAGACCTTATTATCCGAGCCCACAAAGCGCACATTTTCACCATCAATGGTAACCTGCTGCACCGCACCATCTTTAACAGCTTCCACGAACTCGCTGTATGAGCGCGCTTCGCTCGGCTGAGTTGTGCCCGAACCACTGAAGAGGTTGAACAGCATCAGGATCATAACAAATAGAATGACCCAAAAAGCGACGTTTTTTGTATTGCCCAAGGAAGCTCTCCTGAATGAGGTGGCGCGCGTGTTTCACGCCGTGTTACAAACTAAAATAGAGATCAACGCAACATCTTCAACGGCATAACCCGATTAAGATTGCCAATTCTGCAATCAAACAGGAATTAGACTGTCAGATAAGGCGGTTCAGTTTCAAATTTCAGCACAAATCCGTCATCAAGACCCAAAGCAGGAGCGGCGATAAGCCGCGTCCCGAGCCAGACGGCAACGGATCCTGTGAGTGCGGCGCGTGGCAACCCCAAACTACGCCATTCGGCGAGCGCCCTGAGCCCCTCCTCACCGAGCGCGCCTAGTGTTGCTCCATCCGGTCGGTCCCCCTGAACAGTGAGACCGTCCCACATACCGCGCTGCTCAGGTTCAGCCACGACACACTGCGCTTCTCGAGCCACAATTACACGGCCCCTGTGGGGAACAATGGTGCAGCCGTTTAGGGTCGAAGATTTTCCCGAAAGGATACGTTCGATCACCGTCGCAATAGCCTCCCGTCGCGGTGGATATTCTGTACGACCCTGCCAAGCACACCATGCGCTCAAAAGACGATGGACTATTTCTACGGGCAGAGAAAAAAGTCCCTCGACATCAACAATAATATTGCGACCCTGAAGGTGCGCAACACGGCGGGATGCTTCTATAGCCATAACTTCGAGAGCTTCGTCTGCGTGTGCGAGCCGCTCGGACGTTTCTGCGATCTTTGCCGTATCGAGCCCGCAATCAGCTAAAGCCGCGCGAACCTTCACCCTGTCAAACCGAGCATCCTTATTAGAGGCATCCTCCGCCCAAATAAGCCCTGAGGCGCGCAGATAATCTCGCAGTTCGTGACGCGACATCGTTAGGAGAGGGCGCCGCCAGTTGATACCTCTAGCTTGCCAAGCAGGCTGCATCCTCGCCAGACCTTTGACACCAGACCCACGAGCCATGCGCATCAAAAAGGTTTCTGCCACATCATCCTGAGTATGGCCTAAAAGAACAGTTTCAACACCGCGGGATCGCGCCCAGGCTGCCAGTGATGCATAGCGGCCCTCGCGCGCAGCAGCTTGCAAGTTCCCGCGTCCATCAAAAGACCAATGCAAAGTGTCATGCGCAATACCCCACTCGGTGCACAACCTTGATACCATATCGCATTCAGCCACGGCAGCCGTACGCAAACCATGGTTGACCGTAGCACAAAAAATAGGAGCTTTGACGTGGGTTGATACGAGCTTCAACATCGCCAGCGAGTCACTTCCACCTGATACGGCCAAGCCAATCGGATAGACTGCTCCTTCAAGCGCGCTCTGTAGACGCTCTGCTAGTGTCACGAGCACCCAAGCCGACTGCGTTCTGCGTCTGCTTTGGCTGCTGGCGCACCTCCGGGAAAGCGTACAGCAACTTCTGCCAGTGTTTTACATGCCTCAACGGTTTGGCCTAACCGCCCCAGCCCGTTTCCAAGGCGGAACAAGGCTTCAGGAGCATCCTCTCCCGTTGGATCCCGCCGGAATGCATCCAAATACGCGCGGGCCGCTGCGGTAAGGTCACCTTGCCCCTCAAAAGCTGCGCCGAGCGCTAGCGCTGCTTTGCTGGCCAATGGTGAGCCTGGGTAGGTCTCTGCAAAGGCCTTAAGGCGATCGCCAGCATCGACAAAGCGCCCTGCTTCAAGAGCTTCGCGCGCCGCAATAAAATCAGCTTGCTCACCAACGGCGAGCTCGGCTGTGGGCTCGTCGAGCTGCGCTGGCACTTCCGCCGGAGCAGCAACCTGAGTATCAGAGAGCCCACCAAGCGTGCTCGTCTCGCCAAGTTGGCTCAAATCTCCGCCCTCAAGCTCCACTAGACGGAACTCAAGATCAGCCACGCGGCGGGTTCCGTCCTCGACAACGGCCTGCACCTTGAGGGACAACTCTTCTGTCTTTGCGGTCAAACGGCGTAGCTCAGCTTCAATTCCATCGACACGCTCAAGAACAGAGGAGCCAAGCGTCGCTCCACTTGCCGAACCTGTCGTCGAAAGGTCACGCTTTAGCTTTTGCATCTCAAAATTAAGCACCGTCAGCTCTTGACGAATATCAGCCAACGTATCCGTATCCTGAGCAGCAACAAAGGTCGCGCTCAGGCACAGCAAACCAACGGCGATAACGTTACGCATAGAAAGCCCCACTTAGCTGCCCAAGCCTGACGACAAAATCGTCACAGAACGGCGATTTTGCGCATAGCATGCTTCTTGACTGCAAATTTCAATCGGGCGTTCCTTGCCGTAGCTCACAGTTTTGAGACGGCCCGCAGGAAGGCCTTTGGCCATCAGGTACTCTCTCACAGAATTCGCACGACGCGCGCCCAAAGCAAGGTTGTATTCCCGTGTGCCTTGCTCATCAGCATGGCCTTCAATCACGACATTGTAGTCGGCATTTGTCGTCAGCCAGGAAGCTTGACCATCCAGAACGCGCTTCGCGCTCTCGTTGAGGCTGGATTGGTCCACCTCAAAAAGCACACGATCCCCGATGGTTTGCTGGAAGTAGAGTGGCGACTGCGGGTCTTGCGCAGACCCTGCCGTAACAGACGAAAGCGTTTCTGACGCACCAGCGCCATCATCAAAGCGATTGGCGTTCGTACAGGCAGACAGCGCCAGGGCGGCCGGCAGTACAAGTGTTATTAATTTGAGTTTCATACTCTTTGCCTCATATTTTCTTGAAATAACCTATCACAGACAATGCCACCTGTGAATCCTATAGATTGTCCATTAGCGGCGGCCCGCCTAAAGTCTTTAGTCAGCGCTGAAGCGGGCTCCACGAAGGATCTGATGCCCCCCCTTCAGTCTTAACACGTTGCAGATTTCGCCCTGATATATCGACCGAGTAAAGGCTCGAAGACCCGCCTTCCCCCTGCGTTTCACGTGTAAACATGACAACACGTCCGTTTGGAGCCCAGGTAGGCCCCTCCTCCAAGAAAGAAGCTGTCAGCAGCTTTTCTCCTGAGCCATCAATACGCATGATGCCAATGTGAAAGCGTCCCTTGGATTGTTTTGTAAAGGCAATCAGATCACCACGAGGCGACCAGACTGGCGTGCCGTACCGGCCTTGGCCGTTACTGATCCGGCGCGCATCCCCGCCTGAAGAAGACATGATGTAGAGCTGTTGGCTGCCTGAACGATCACTCTCAAAGACGATCTGGCTTCCATCTGGCGAAAAACTGGGTGCTGTTTCGATAGAAGGCGCATTTGTCAGCCGTTGTTCCGCACCACTGTTCACATCCATGAGGTAAATGTCTGTGTTACCTCCACTTTCGAGCGAAAAGACGACCCTTTGGCCATCTGGAGCAAAGCGTGGAGCGAAGCTCATCGTTCCATCACGGCTTTGCAAAACCCGACGACCAACGCTCGCCACATCAAGGACGTAAATTTTGGGAAAGCCAGTCTCATAGCTTGTATAGAGCACGCGGTCACCGGTCGGTGAAAAGCGTGGAGCCAACACAATAGAGCGACTATCAGTCAGAAATTGGTTGTTCGCGCCATCATAGTCCATAATCGCGAGGCGCTTCTTGCGGTCATCCTTTGGGCCAGTCTCACTAACGTAGACAACGCGACTGTCAAAATATGGAGCCTCACCAGTCAAACGCGTGTACACTTGATCAGCCACTTTGTGTGCCATACGCCTCCAGCCCGAACGCGTGCCAGAAAGCTGCAAACCCTGCCCCATCTCCTGCCCCGCGAACACATCATAGAGCCGAAACTTAACCGTGATTTGTTCCCCCTGAACCGATACCGCGCCTACAACAAGAGCTTGCGCATTGATCGCCTTCCAGTCCGCGAACTGCACTGGTGCGCCAAAGGAGCTCACCTGACTGATAAACGCAGTTTGATTGATTTCTCGAAAAAGGCCCGTACCCTTAAGGTCTTCGGCAACAACACGTGCGATATCTGCCGCGATCGGACCAGCTCCACTTGTTTCTGCAACAAATTCTGGCACAGCCACAGGCAATGGCTCAACGACCGCATCGGTAATCTCGATACGCAAAGGTTCCGCTTCTGCCAAACTGGCCGCCATCAGAGCCGAAACGAGCACAAGGCTCCAAAGTCTCAAGAGCATACCCTTACCTCATACTTTCGGGGTTAAACTTAATCTCAACCGTTTTCCATTGGTCGTATTTCTCGGCAGGCAAATCAAAACCATCATTGCCGCAAATGATAATTGCACGCCGCGCTGCCTCATATGCCTGTTTGGCCGCTGCGTCAGAACCATTCTCACTTCTCAATAGTTTAATCGAGTTAATGACAGGCTTCCCGCTACGCGCCATCTCCACACTAACATAGATATTAACGCCAAGCGCTTCAGAAGATAGCGCGCCGACGTTGTAACAGCGAGAAATTGCCAACCTAAGCCCATCGCGCTCTCCACTCGTAAGCGGTGGGCCACTGGGGGCGGTCGCGTCACTTGCACTGTCCGCGCCACCTGTCAACGCCGCTGCCAAAGCTTCATCCACCGCATTGGTAGTGGTCGTCTCCGGCGTTGCTGCAACGTCGGCAGACCGAACGGGCCGTCCGCGCGGGCGGGGTGACTGGGCTGGCGCAAGGGTCACATCGTCTGCCGCTTCAGGATTGATCTCGGTGGTAGCCTCCTCAGGTGCTGCAGCCTCGGTTTCGGGCTGAACCACCTCTGCAGTCGCATCTGGAGCAACCTCAGGCTGTGCTTCTGGTGCGTCCTGTGCATCAGGCTCTTGCGGCACATCCACTGGCTCGGGCGCCACTCGCTCAATTGGGCGCAAGCGCGGACGCGGGCTTGTACCTGGCGCCAGAACCGCGACGTCCTCCTCTGGCTGCACAAGGGGCGGCAGGCTCTCGTCAAGCGTGGTGCCTTCCGGATCACTCGCATCAACGACGGGCGCTGGATCGGCGTCAGGACTAGCAACCTCTGACGCCTCTTGGGCCTCCGGTTGCGCCTCTGAAGCCTCCGCAGGCTGCAGCAGAGCCAGATCTTCCAGAGGAGGCTCTGGTGCGTCAACCTCTGACGTTGTTTCAGGCGCACGCGCAGCGGCCAAAGCGGCCTGATATTCCGCCTCACTGATCACCGACACATCAGAAATTTCAAAAGGCAAAGGATCACTGTCCCACTTCCCTCCAAAGAGAAGCAGTCCAATCAGCCCAAGATGGCCGATGAGGGATATGCTCTGGCCAGTATTCAAAATGCCCTACTGGTCGCCAGCTGTGTTGGGTTCAGCCCCATCAAGCGCGGGGCCGCCTGTTTCGGTCACGAGGCCAATGTTGGAGAAGCCTGCACGGTTTAGTGCGCCCATCACTTGCACGACCTCCGCATAAGCCACAGCGCCATCCGCTCGCAGAAAAACACGATCTCCTTCACGCTCCGCGGAAATGGCTCTCATACGTCCGATCAGCTCTTCGCGCGCGACATCAGTCTGCTGAATCATGATCTGGCCTTCGGCCGTAATTGTGACTGTGAGAGGTTCCTCAGCTTCAACCGGCAGGCTGTTGGCCGCGGTCTTGGGCAGCTCTACAGGCACCCCCACGGTCAGCATAGGCGCGGCCACCATGAAGATAATCAAAAGCACCAACATGATGTCCACAAAGGGCGTCACGTTGATCTCTGACATAGGCCGTGAACGCCCCTTGCCACGGCGGCGGCGGCTGCCTCCGCCCGTGTCTTTTTGCACAACACCTCCCGCCATGATTAGCTGTCCAACTGACGGCTGAGAATGGTCGAGAACTCGTCGGCAAAAGCTTCGTAGCCGGCAACAAGACCTTCGCTGTCTGCGCTGAGCTTGTTGTAAAAAATAACAGCAGGAATTGCAGCCAGCAGGCCCAAACCGGTGGCCAAAAGCGCCTCGGCAATACCGGGCGCAACAACTGCAAGGTTTGTATTCTGCTGTTCAGCAATTTCTATGAAGGCATTCATAATCCCAATTACGGTACCGAAGAGCCCGATAAACGGTGTGGTCGAGCCCACTGTCGCCAGCACCTGAAGGCCACTTTGCAACTTATCGGCTTCTTTCGAGATCGCCACATCCATCGAACGGTCGATCCGCGAGTGCGCACCGGCAATCAGAGCACCATCCGCTTTGTGCGAGCGCCGCCACTCGGTCATACCAGCCGCAAATATCTTTTGGCTCTGGCCCTCGGGCTCTGCACCGATCTGCTCATAAAGGGCATCCAGCGGCTCGCCTGACCAGAAGGCCCTGTCAAACCATTCGGCCTCTGCGCGCGCTTTACGATATGTAATGAATTTCTGAATGATGATCGACCATGACCAGAAAGAGGACAACACCAAAACAATCATCACAAGCTTGACTGTTAAGGTTGCGCGCATAAACAGTGCCCACATCGAGAAATCTATCTCGTGCGCGACTGCGAGTACTTCAGTTTCCATTGTGCCTGCTCTCTTATAGTGGCGTTTTCGCCTTATTTAGAGAAAAATAGCGCAATTTTTTTGGGAAAGCTATCCCTCGCAGCATCAACTTATCGTTCAATGCACCATTTGGCGGATATTTGCTGGCAAGCGGGTCGGCTGCCCCCCCAAACTCATGCAGACCACAGTGACAAGCGCATGGAAAAGCAAGTCTTCACCGCGTTTCACAGACTGCTCCATGACCATTCTCACCCCAGATACCGACTTCACTTGCGTCTCGACAACCAAGGCATCATCAAGCTTTGCTGACCCCAGATAATCAGCCTCCAAACGACGCACCGCAAAAACAACACCATCGCGCTCTTTCATAACGTTCTGATCCAAGCCGACATCGCGCACCCATTCGCTCCGCCCCCGCTCGATATAGCGCAGGTAGTTCGCATAATAGACAATGCCAGCCATATCGGTGTCTTCGTAGTAAACGCGAACAGGTATCGAATGTATCATGATGGGTGCCTTCATAAACAACACATCCATTTGAGCACAGCTCTAGGGCGTGGGCAACGCACCGGCAACTTGTAGAGCAGATACCCGGGCAAACAGCCGAAGAGCAAAGGCCCTATCACGCGCTGCATCAGGCAACTCTGGCGCATAGGCTGCACGCAACACGTCACCAATCTCTGGCCGCAAAATATCCGCTCCATTTGGAAGGCGCGCCAACGGCGATTGGGCAGCGAAAGCACTATCGCCCCAAAATAGAAAGACTTGCGCAGCCTCTGTGAGCGCAAGTGTCTCCGCAGGCCACATGGAGAGCTCTTCGTCCATCCGTAAAAAAACAAAAGCGGCCTTTATCGAGCCTGTTTCATCAAAGCGCAGCAATCGATAACGACTAGCCCCTTGTGCCTGTAACTTTGGAACCAAAACCTCCAACTCGGGCACAAGCTTATCTAAATTTGGCAAATCAAGAAGTTCGGCCCAATCTGAAAAAGCGAAAAACATAAGATTGACGCCTAATTCAGCATCAGTCTCTGCAAGAGGGTGCCGAGTGAGCGCCGATAAGGCTTCAACTGCACCTTTGAACACATTCAGCGTTGCATCATCAACCCCAAAAACTATTGGAGCAATTGGCCTGCCCCAGCGCGCGAACCGAAAGTCGCCTGCGCGGTCTGAAAACAAATCTTCAATCATCTTTGGTGTCGTCGTCATATAAATAGATCCGTTTGGCTTTTAGGTGGGGTCAGGCCCATATGAGCCCATCCTTTCGGAGCCAGCATACGCCCCCTCGGGGTTCGCTGGATGAGCCCTTGTTGCAATAAAAACGGCTCAATGACCTCCTCCAGCGCATCGCGGCTTTCTGAAAGAGCCGCAGCAATAGTCTCGATCCCGACAGGCCCACCCGCATAGTTCTCTGCAATCAAGTTAAGATAACGCCGATCAGCGCCATCAAGCCCAATCGCATCAACGCCAAGTCGCGACAGCGCTCGATCTGCCAAAGCACGGCTCACAATGCCATCAGCCTCAACCAGCGCAAAATCAACAACGCGCCGTAAGAGACGCCCCGCAATCCGGGGTGTCCCACGTGACCGCTTCGCGATTTCATGCGCGCCCTCTGCGTCGGCCCTCACGCCAAGCTTCTGCGCATTGACACTCACGATGCGCTCCAGTTCCTCCACAGCATAAAACTCAAGCCGCGTAGGAATACCAAAGCGATCTCTCAACGGCGTTGTCAGCAAACCAAGCCGAGTGGTCGCCCCAACCAGAGTGAACGGTTGCAGTTCTATACGCACGGTTCGTGCCGCTGGCCCCTCTCCGATCACCAAATCAAGCTCAAAGTCCTCCATCGCAGGATAGAGCACCTCTTCAACAACAGGGCTGAGCCGATGAATCTCATCAATGAAGAGAACGTCGTTTCGCTCCAGATTGGTTAAAATAGCCGCCAGATCGCCAGCTTTTGCAAGCACTGGCCCACTCGTCATCCGGAAACCAACCCCCAGCTCACGAGAGATAATCTGCGCCAATGTTGTTTTGCCAAGCCCGGGAGGGCCATGGAATAAAGTGTGATCCATGGCATCTTTGCGCATCTTCGCGCTCTCGATAAAAACCTTAAGGTTTGCACGCGCGGCTGCCTGACCGACAAACTCGCTCAAATGTTGAGGCCTCAAGGCACGCTCAACATCTTCAGGTAAGGCTTCGGGGTTCAACAAAGGTTCTCGAGCACTCATCCTCTACCCTTTCGGCGCCAACAGGCGCAGTGCTTGGCGAATAAGCGTCGATGTATCCTCACCACCACCGTCTTCTTGAGCCTGCGCAATTGCCCCAGCCGCTTCACTTGGCGCATAGCCAAGATTGGTCAGCGCGGAAAGCGCCTCAGATTGACTTGCCCCACCAATCACAGGCGAAGGCGCTCCACCCGAATTCATCTCTTCGATCACAGAGGTATCTTCGTTGCCCTGAGCGATCGGCCCAGCTCCCAGTGCCATAATTGCAGGCGCTTTATCCTTGAGCTCGTTAACAACGCGCTGCGCCGTCTTTGGGCCAATTCCTTTGGCTGCTTTCACTGCGTTCCAGTCGCCCAAAGCGATCGCTCGGCTCACACCATCAGGCCCCAAAGCGCCCAACATCGCCAAAGATGCTTTCGCGCCGACGCCTTGCACACTCATAAGCAACCTGTGCCATTCTTTCTCAACAAGGGATGTGAAGCCAAACAGTTGCAAATTATCTTCACGAACCAACAAATCGGTATACAAAGCTATAAACTCTCCCGGGCGTGGCAGCGCACGCAGCGTCATATCCGAGCAATAGACCAAATATCCAACGCCCCTTACATCAATAAGCGCATGATCTTCCGCGATGTAGTCCACCCGTCCCGCAATTTTACCGATCATCGGCTCTCAACTTCCTGTTTTGGCGAGTGTCAGCTCAGCGAATTTGTGATGATGCGCGTGACAAATGGCAATTGCCAAAGCGTCTGCAGCATCAGCCTTGGAGACATCTGCACTGGGCAACTGCATCTTAACCATGTGCTTTATCTGATCTTTGGTCGCGTGACCGACACCAACCACCGTCTTCTTAACTTTGTTAGGCGCATACTCGGCAACCCGGAGCCCGAACTGCGCTGGTACGAGCAGCGCGATACCGCGAGCCTGCCCGAGCTTGAGTGTGCCTGCGCCGTCTTTGTTGACGAAAGTATGCTCTACAGCGGCTGTCTCGGGCAAAAACACTCTAAACACCTCTGTTAAGGCAAGATGAAGCGAGCAAAGCCTATCAGCCAAGTCCTCGCCTTCGGAATGCACAACACCTGCCGCGACATAGCTCAGCCTAGGGCCATTTGCCTCGATCACACCCCACCCCATGTTTCGCAAGCCAGGGTCGATCCCTAAGATACGCATAAACCCGCCGCCTCACTGCTAAAATATGTTGCCTTTTTGATCCACTAGCACGAAAGGGGAACATCTGCCAACCCTTAACCGACTATGTCGATTTTGGCGCAATTGCGCAAACTCAGCGCTGAAAGCGTCGTTTCGGCTCCAAAAACCGACGTTTGCATTGTTGATTTTGACCATGAAATTAAGGCCTATTCGCAACATTTGAGGTATGCAAAAAATACATGGGACTTATGCAGAAAAAACCACTTGCAGCGCAGCAAACTGCACCCTAAATGCCGCCAATCAGACCTCTGACCATAGCTCTAGAAAAGGAATACGGATATGGCCGCTATCGAGTACACACGCGCGCAGCAAGCTGCTGCCTCTAACGGCCGTATTGGCCAATTTTTCGTTAACCTGACAGCAACCATTGTTGCCTGGAATGACGCACGTTCCACTCGGAGTGCACTTTCACAGCTCAGCGATCGTGAGCTCGAAGATATTGGGCTATGCCGCGGGGACATCGACGCAATCGCAGACGCACAGCGTTAAGCTCCCCCTTTTAAAAAAATAAGCCGCGCCCAATATTGGAAGCGCGGCTTTTTCTTTGGAGGGATGGAAACTAGCGGATGATGCCGACCACAGCTTGCGACACATACTCCGTCACGATTCCTGGCTCCATGAGCCAAGCGCCTGCTTGCTCAACAACAGTACCATTGTGCATTGGTTCCAGCTTAGCAGCATATTTTTCTGGCCCAAAATGAGCCAAGACAACTGATTTAAACAAAACACCTACCAGCAGGACGCTTAAGAGGACCGACAATGGCGCCGTGCCCTTTGCTCGTTTTGGCTTGATCGTGATCAACCCATTACGCTCCAAACGGAAGTCATAACCTCCACTCATTGAGCGGTGTTTACGAACGATGCGTGAAAGCCGCTTATCAAAATTTTGCACGTTGGCAGACATGGCAAACTCCAGTGCCCCCACCGAAGTCCTTAATGAAATGCCCTCCAAATGTGGCAAAAATTTGGCAACTGCCTCAAAATAGACGAAAAATATCACCGTCTTGTCAGCTTTTTATAAGTAGTAACGTACTCCAGTCACCAATCACCTGCCTCTCGACCAGATTGGTTCCATTCTGTGCATAAACCTCAATCACCTCTTCCGCCTGTTCGTTCAGTATTCCAGACAGAATCGCATACCCTCCCTTCGTGAGATTCGCTGCGATCTCGGGTGAAAGCGCAACAAGCGGACCCTTCAGAATATTGGCAAATATCAAATCATAAGGTGCAGCCTCGGCCAGAACAGGATGGCTAAAACCCGCCGCCTCAAGACATTCGATGCGCCCATAAAGTCCGTTGGCCCGCGCATTGGCCTCAGCCACCTCAACCGCGACTTCGTCAATATCGCTCGCCAGAATGCGTACGTCCCAAATTCTCGCAGCGCCCATGGCCAGCACTGCCGTACCACATCCGATATCCGCCACAGCTCGGGGCGAAAATCCTTCGCCCACGAGGCGATCTAGCGCCAGAAGACACCCAAGGGTTGTGCCGTGATGCCCCGTACCAAAAGCCATAGCAGCCTCGATAAGTAAGGGCTCTGCACCCTCAGGCACTTTATCTTCATCATGGCTTCCATATACAAAAAAGCGACCTGCCGCGACTGGGGCCAGATCTAGCTTCACCTTAGCAACCCAATCAGTTTCAGGAATTTCAGTAACAATAAACTGCACCTCGTACATAGCCTCAAGAAGCGCCAGCCCGGCTGTATCGGGCCGTTCGGTAAAGTACCCCGCAATCTCCCACAGGCCGGAGCCATCCTCCAGTTCAAAGACCCCTACACCCGTAGGCTCGGGTTCCATCCGCTCGATGGCTTCACCCAGCGCCTCGGCAGCAGGCTTGTTATCAATCATGGTAGATGCCGAATAGCTCGTCATAAGGTCGTCCTCTGTGAGGGGTTATTCTGCGGGTGCCGCCGCAGAATATTTGGAAAAGATGGTTTCATTACCGGGCTCTGGGTGGCGTGGGATAAGGAGTGCCAGCAGAAAGGACACCGCAGCCATACAGGCGGCAAGAATAAAGACCGATGTCGGCGACACAAGCCACAGGTAACCAAGGGAAGCTGGCAAGCCAACCGCGGCAATGTGGTTAATCGTAAAGGCGACAGCCGCTGTCGGGGCGATGTCTCGAGGGTCTGCTATTTTCTGAAAGTAGGTTTTCAGCGCCAGCGCAAGACCAAAGAAGATATGATCAATGACATAGAGCGTGGCCGCCAGAAGCACGCCCCAGCCAAACATATAAACCCCGCCATAGGCGAGAAAAACAACTATCAAACCAAAGTATTCAAACAACAGCGTATTACGTTCACCAAAACGATGCACCACATGCCCCAGCATGGGCGCGACAAACATATTTACGGCAAGATTGATGAGATACAGCGACGCAACCTCATGCACAGCAAAGCCGAATTTCTCGACCATCATGAAGCCAGCAAACACCATAAATATCTGCCGTCGCGCACCAGCCATGAACTGCAAGCAATAGTAGAGCCAATAACGGCGGCGCAGGATCATCTTCTTTACCTGCGGATGCGGTGCCTCAAACTGTGGATATGCCAGGAGACAGAACACGGCCAGCGCTGCCGTGATCCCGCCGGAAATCATATAAACAATATTGTAAGTCAGCCCCAAAGGCTCCCACAGCGCGACAATAAACAAATAACAGATTAGCGTCGCAGCAGAGCCCGCTGCCAACAAATACCCTAGAACTTTCGGGGCACGTTCCTTGCTCAGCCATTGTAGCTGAAGTGATTGGTTGACCGTCTCGTAGTAGTGAAACCCGATCGAGGAAATCATTGTAACCGTCAGAATTCCTGCCATCGAGGGGAACCAAGCCGTTACAGCCGTGGCAGCCCCCAACATGATAAGCGAAACGAGCCCCAAGACCTGTTCACGCACAAAAATAATGATCGCAATAACACCCACAGCCAAAAAACCTGGAATTTCGCGTACAGTGTGCAGCCAACCATTGTCCGAACCGTTGAACCCGCCAACTTCAATGACAAAGTTGTTGAGCAAAGCGCTCCACGTTGCAAAGGCAATCGGCATCGCGAAAGCCATTAGAAACAAGAGTGCAATAGGCCGCCTCCAAAGCGGCAATTCCGCTGCGTTTTCAAGTTTTACAATCCGAGCCATAGCTTCGCTTAGACCTTTTCACAGAGCTTGCACAGAGTGAAAACACTCATGAAGTGGTGCACCGAACTCTTCAAAACCTGATCCATATCAAAGCATGAATGTGTTTTTACAGATACCTGCAAAAAAGAAAGCGAGGACCGATGGACATTATCCCCCTGATCGAACGGATTGGTGAAGCGCCCACTGCAGCACTGTTTGGCCTGCTAACAGGCCTTGTGTTTGGCATCGCGGCACAACGTTCTCGGTTCTGCCTACGCGCAGCTTCTGTCGAGTTTGCCCGAGGAATGATGAAAGACAAGGTCGCCGTCTGGTTTCTGACATTTTCAACCGCTCTTGTCTGGGTGCAGGGCGCTCAACTTCTTGGACTGATGCAAACACAAGAGGCTCGGATGATGGCCGTTCCAGGAAGCTGGTCTGGCGCCATTCTCGGAGGTCTTCTGTTTGGCGTTGGCATGGTACTGGCGCGAGGCTGCTCCGGACGCCTACTTGTGCTGGCGGCCACCGGCAACCTACGCTCCGTCGTGTCGGGTCTCGTATTTGCTGTCGTGGCGCAAATGTCTCTCTCTGGCGTCCTTTCGCCCTTGCGCGACAAGCTTGCAGGCCTCTGGATCACGGAAGGAGGGCGCAATATGGATTTGCTCGCTACCCTAGGTCTGCCGCAAGGCTCGGGCTTTGCTGTCGGCCTCGCCTTTGCTATTCTCGCGCTCTACATTTCCTTCAAAGAACGAATTGGTGCAGCGCGACTCATCTTTGCGTCTGGTGTAGGCTTCTCTGTCGCGCTTGGTTGGGTGCTGACATACAACCTCGCTCAAGTTGCCTTTGACCCTGTGCAAATCGAAAGCGCCACCTTCTCTGGCCCGTCAGCACATACACTTATGTTCTTTCTGGATCGCAACTCTGTATTGGAGTTTGACGTGGGCCTTGTACCAGGCGTTGTGATTGGATCGCTCTTAGCGGCATTGATCACCCGAGAGTTCAAATTCCAAGGGTTTGCCGACGAAAGCAACATGCGCCGCTCAATGACGGGTGCAGTGTTTATGGGCTTTGGAGCCATGCTCGCAGGTGGCTGCGCTATCGGTGCCGGTGTCACAGGCGGATCCATTTTTGCAGGCACCGCTTGGCTAGCACTCTTCTGCATGTGGATCGGGGCCATGGCAACGGACGCAATTGTCGATCAACGTGGAGCCAAAGGCGCGCAGACAATAAGCTGACTTCGAACTTACCTTCGCAGAATACCCGATCCTGCACGACGGGCCTAATAGAAACTCTGAGGGTCTATATCGACTGTAAGGCGGAGCTGATTGGGAAGCTTAAGCCCCTTGAGCCAAGCCTTGAGAGCTGCTTGCATTGGCGCATCTTTCGGTGCCTTGATGAGCAAGCGAACGCGATGACGCCCCCTTACCCGCGCGACTGGCGCTGGCGCAGGGCCAAAGACCTGGGCACCAATGCGCTCAAGGGCTGTTGCGTTCCGCGCAAGATGCTCACCGAGATCAAAAGCATCTCGTTCGTTTGGCGCGCTAATCACAATGCCTGCGAGGCGGCCAAAGGGCGGCATATTGCTCAGGCGGCGCTCGTCAGATTCTGCACGCCAAAACTGGCGCTCTTCACCTGACATGATCGCCCGCAAGACGGGGTGCTCAGGCTGGTAGGTTTGAAGCATCGCAACACCAGGCTTATCAGCGCGCCCGGCACGGCCCGAGACCTGCCGCATCTGCTGAAAGGTGCGCTCGGCAGCCCGCATATCAGAGCCCTGCAAACCAAGGTCGGCATCAATCACACCAACGAGCGTGAGCAGAGGGAAGTTATGCCCCTTTGCCACAAGCTGCGTGCCGATAATGACATCCGCTGCTCCCTCTGCAATCGCCATAATCTGAGCCTTTAGGGCTCGCGCTGAGCCAAAAAGATCCGAGCTTAACACAGCGACACGCGCGTCAGGGAAGCGCGCGCCGGCCTCTTCAGCCAAGCGCTCTACACCGGGGCCGACAACGGCCAAAGTCCCCTCGGCCTCACAAGCGGGACAAACCTCAGGTATAGGCCGTGTCGCCCCACATTGATGGCACATAAGCTGCTTAAGGAAGCGATGCTCAACCATCCGTGCATCACACTCACTGCAAGCAATTTGTTCACCACATTTACGGCAGAGCGTAACGGGCGCATACCCACGGCGGTTGAGAAACAGAAGCGACTGCTCGCCCTTGAGTATTCGCGCCTTGATCGCGTTTTCAAGCTGCGGCGAGATCCAGCGGTTGGAGGGCAGTTTCACCTGACGCATATCCACAGTACGGAGCTCAGGCAGCACAGCCTCGCCGTAGCGCGCTTTGAGCTCGATGAGTTCATATTTGCCGCTCTGCGCATTGACCCAGCTTTCAAGGCTTGGTGTCGCAGACGCCAGCACCACCTGTGCACTCGATAGAGAGCCCCGCAGCACAGACATATCACGCGCATTATAAAGCGCGCCGTCTTCTTGTTTGTAAGAAGTGTCATGCTCTTCATCAACGACAATCAGCCCCAAATCCTGAAAAGGTAGGAAAAGGGCTGAGCGCGCGCCAATCACTAACTGTGCACCGCCTTCACCTACCATTTTCCACACCCGACGGCGCTCGGTCATGGTTACGCCAGAGTGCCACTCTGCGGCCTTCGCACCAAAGCGCGCCTCAACGCGTCGCATGAAATCGGCGGAAAGTGCAATTTCAGGCAAAAGAACCAAAGCCTGACGCCCTTGTCGCAGAGCTTCAGCCACGGCCTCAAGGTAGACCTCTGTCTTGCCAGAGCCCGTGATCCCCCACAGAAGCGTCGGCGCAAACGTGCCTGATTGTTGTTGCACCACAAGCTTTTCAGCAGCCGCTCTTTGTTCCTCCGTCAGAACCTTACCTGCGCGCGTAGCGTCTAAACGCTGGAAGGGCAAATCCCGTGGCGTATCCTCCTCGCGAACAGCCCCTTGCTTGACCAGCCCCTTGATAACCGACGGCGTAACACCTGCCTGCTCAGCCAGCTCGCGCTGAGTGAAACCCAGCTCTCCAAACTCTTCGAGCGCAGCTAAAACCCGCTGGCGTGCTTCTGTCATCCGGTCGGGCGCATCATGTCCTATGCGATAAATTTTTTGCATCGAGGGAGGGTTGCTGAGCCCGGGCGCACGCGTTGCAAGCCTCAGCATCTGTGGCATGGAGGTAAGCGTATAAGCTCCACACTTCTCAAGAAAAGCACGCATCTCTTCTCGCATTGGAGCCACGTCGAGCACCCGCACAATGCTGCGGGCTTTCTTCAGATCAAACCCGCCAATCCCTGCCCCCCAAACGACGCCAATCACTTTCCGTGGCCCCAAGGGCACTTCGACAAAAGCACCGCGCAGAACGCCACCTTCAGGCGCTTTATAGTCAAGCGTCTGATCGAGTGGCTGGGTTGTGAGCACAGCCACAAGAGCGCCTTCGTCAAAATAATCTTGCTGGCCCACGCACGCTCCGCTTTTGGGTTTAAGACCCCCTTTGTATGAGCTAAGCTGTCTGGCGACAATTCCAATCAACCGAGGTCAGTATGAAGTTCTTTGTAGACACCGCCGAGATCAACGAAATAGCCGAACTGAACGACCTTGGCATGGTCGACGGGGTGACAACCAATCCATCACTGATCTTAAAGTCTGGCCGTGACATCCTTGAAGTTACAAAAGAAATTGCCGACCTTGTCGATGGCCCAGTGAGCGCAGAAGTGGTTGCCTTAGAGGCTGATGCAATGATCGCCGAGGGGCGTAAGCTTGCCGCGATTGCCGAGAATATCGCCGTAAAAGTTCCACTCACCTGGGCTGGCTTGAAAGCGTGCAATACACTGTCCAGCGAAGGTTTCATGGTTAACGTTACTCTTTGCTTCTCTGCCAATCAGGCTCTTCTGGCTGCCAAAGCTGGCGCGACCTTTATCAGCCCTTTTATCGGTCGCCTGGATGACATCAACATTGATGGTCTTGAGCTGATTGCCGATATCCGCACAATCTATGACAACTACGGCTACGGCACTGAAATTCTTGCCGCCTCTATCCGCACAGTCAATCACGCTTTCGAGTGCGCCCGCATCGGCGCCGATGTGATGACCGCTCCTCCCAAAGTTATAAAATCCATGGCCAATCATCCGCTAACAGACAAAGGCCTCGCAGACTTTATGACCGATTGGGAAAAAACTGGTCAAAAAATTCTCTGAGCCGTGCTATAAGGCGCGAAAATAAACGAGGCACTCATGAGCACCAAGGCCCGCATGGACGATGTTCTGCGCGAAAAAATCATTACTGAGCCTGACGTTATACTTGACGATCAGGACGTCATGCGCGCCCTTATCGCTGCAAACGAGCGTACGATGGGCGGCAATATTGTTGATTTGCGTGGCATAGCCATGGAGCGCCTTGAGGCGCGCCTTGACCGCCTTGAAGATACCCATCGCAGCGTCATTGCTGCGGCTTATGAAAACCTTGCAGGCACCAATCAGGTACATCGTGCGATTCTGCGCATGCTCGACCCTGTTGAGTTTGAAGCTTTCCTAAAAGACCTTGGTGGCCCGGTTGCCGAAATCTTACGGGTCGATTGCATTAAACTCGTTCTGGAATCTGTTACGAACGATCAGGACCCAGCTGTGCAGCGCCTCGGCGATGTGCTCACCGTCGTTGAGCCGGGCTATGTGGAAGACTACTTACGCACCGGCCGAAATGGCGGCGAGCCACGACAAGTCACCCTGCGTCAGCTTGAAGAAGGCCCCGCCATCTACGGCGAAGCCGCAGGCTGGATACGCTCGGAAGCCTGCCTCAAGCTAGACTTCGGAGCAGGCCGCTTACCTGGCATGCTACTCATGGGCGGAGAGGATCCGCACCAGTTCACGCCTCAGCAAGGCACCGATCTTTTGGCCTTTTTTGCTGGCGTGTTTGAACGGGCCATGCGACGCTGGTTGTCATGAAACCCGTTTCTCCTGCACTCACGGATATGGTGCAGACATGGCTTGAAACGCAGCGCGCCCTTAAAGGCACGTCAAACAATACTTTGACAGCCTATACCCACGATGTGATGAGCTTTCTTGGGTTTGTGGCGCAGCACACGGGCGGTGAAGCCGGTCTTTCAGCGCTCAAAGCACTCACCATAACCGATATGCGCAGCTGGATGGCAAGCCTACGCCGGGAAGACCTCACCTCGCGCTCCATCGCACGCAAGCTCTCGTCGGTTAAGAGCTTCTTTCGCTGGCTCGGAGAACGAGAGGGCTTTGAAGCCACCGCCGTTCTAAATGCGCGCGCGCCAAAGTTTCAGGCAAAACTGCCCCGGCCTTTGCCCGTAGAAGCCACACGTGATCTCATCAGCGCGCTCGAGGTACAATCGACTGAGCCATGGGTTGGCGCGCGCGATATCGCTGTGGTGACGCTACTCTACGGCTGCGGCTTACGAATTTCCGAAGCCCTAAGCCTCACAATGGCTGACACGCCCCTACCCCAAGTCATTCGCATTACAGGCAAAGGCGGCAAAGAGCGTATCGTCCCGGTGATCGACGCCGCGCGCAAGGCCGTTGCGGCCTATCTCAAGCTGTGTCCCTTTAGAGAGGACACAGGCCCGCTTTTTCGTGGTGTTCGCGGCGGAGCACTTAGCCCGCGCCTGATCCAGAAAGTGATGCAATCCACGCGAATGCAGCTTGGCTTGCCTGCTTCTGCCACGCCCCATGCCATGCGGCACAGCTTTGCCACCCATCTGCTGGCAGCCGGCGGCGACCTCCGCGCTATTCAAGAACTCTTGGGGCACGCCTCACTCTCAACAACACAGGCCTACACGGCGGTTGATGCCCGGCACTTGCTTGATGTATACGAAAAAACCCATCCCAAGTCCGCGAGTAACCGTTCATGACAGCTCAAGCTAAAGCCCTAGCCGTTCACCTGCTTACAGCAACAGGCGCAGTTTTTGCCATGCTTGCCATGCTGGAAGCCATCCAGACAGACTGGCCTATGATGTTTGTCTGGCTCATCGTAGCCTTTGCCGTCGATGGTATAGATGGCCCGCTCGCGCGTCACTATAACGTCAAAGTAAACGCCCCACAATTTGACGGAGTGCTGCTTGACCTCATCATCGACTATCTAACCTATGTCTTCATACCCGCCTATGCACTTTATGCCTCCGGCCTTATGGACGGCTGGTCAGGCTGGGTTGCCATCATAGTTATAACGTTTGGCTCGGCCATGTATTTCGCCGACACTCGGATGAAAACGGCTGATAACTCGTTTTCAGGTTTTCCCGGGTGCTGGAATATGGTCATCCTTGTAATCTTCGCACTCACACCTCCTTGGCAGGTCTGTCTTGCGCTCGTTGCTGTGCTTACTGTCGCAATGTTTATACCGATAAAATTCATCCACCCTGTGCGCACCGAGCGCTGGCGCATTATATCGCTGCCCATGGCGCTTGCTTGGACTGTCTTTGCTGGATTTGCGGCATGGGAAGGCTTTGATCCCATCCCCGTTGTATTCTGGGGGCTTATGATCACCTCGACCTACCTGATCATTGCAGGTGCGGCGCAGCAAGCGATCTATGGCGCGGACGGCTAAGCAGCCTGACCACTCAAATCAGCAACCCACCTGCACACTCGTGTTTCAAAAGCCAAACTTTTGTCTCGATGCCTCCTGCGCCAGAAAAGCCACCAAGCCCACTGGCACCAAGCACGCGATGGCAGGGTATGATCACAGGGATCGGGTTGCTACCACACGCCTGCCCCACAGCCTGCGCAGGCACACCAAGCTCGCGCGAAATATCACCGTAGGTGAGTGTTTCACCAAAGGGGATCCCAGCTATCACCCCACAAACATCCTGCAGAAACCGTGAACCATTCACCTGCAAAGGTAAGTCAAACACCGTTAATTGCCCCGAAAAATAAGCTTCAAGTTGGCGTGCTGCCTCAACAAGCACATCGCTCTGCTCGGTAAAATCACCACCCCACTCGCTCGCCACAAGCGCGCTTTTGTCTTCGACAAGCGTCATCGGCCCTGTGGGTGTCAAGACAGTGCGCCTCATAGCCGTGTCAGGACCACGCCGCCAACAATCAAGCAGGCCGCCAGCACTTTTCCACGGTCCATTCTCTCGCCAAGCACCATCCACCCGATCAGCACCGCAAACAAGATTGAAGTCTCGCGCAGCGCAGTAACCAAAGCAATCGGCGCGACTGTCATCGCCCAGACGGCTATCGCATAGGCCCCGTAAGACGCGCTCGCCGCCAGCGCGCCCACGGCCCAGTCCTTTGGCCCCGCACGCAAGGCCGCCCGCCCACGAAACGCCACGATCAGCGGGGTAAACAGCAGCGCATCCAGTGTAAAAAGCCAGCCGACATACATCACCGCATTGCCCGCCTCGCGCGCGCCGAGCCCGTCAACAAGCGAGTACCCCGCCGTCATACAGGCCGAGCCAAGCGCGAGCGGCACTAACTTGCGGCTCTCCCCGTTGGTGAAAGCCCCACGTGCCATCAGCGCTATCCCAAGGCCCAGCACAGCAATCGCGCCGTATTCAAGCGGCGCGATCACGTCAATCAGCCAAAGAGCAGAAACAAGCGTGACAATCATAGGAGCTGCACCCCGCGCGATAGGGTAAACACGGCTCAAGTCGCCCTGTTCATAGGCAAAGGCAAGGAAAAACTTATACCCCGCATGAAACACACCCGACGCCGCCAGCCAGAGCCAGACGTGCGCCTCAGGCCACGGCTGTGTCATGGCAATGCAAAACCCCGCAATCCCCTGCACCAACGTGAGGATAAACATCGAGGCAATCTTGCTCGCACCCGTCTTGATGAGCGCATTCCAACTTGCATGTAAAAGAGCCGCGCCAAGGACGGCCAGAAAGACCGTCAGGCTCACGCGTGAGCCCCCTCAGCGCGGCAACAAATCACCCAAGCGCCTTGCTACACCGCGCGCATGTGCCCGCATGCTTATGCGTGCCCACATCGGGCAGGATCTTCCAGCAGCGCTCGCATTTCTCGCCATCGGCCTTTTCAAACTCAACGCCAACGCCCTCAACCTCGGGCATACGGAACGCCTCATCCGAAATCGGGTTGTCCGTCAGGCTCATGCCGGAGGTGATGCAAATGTCCTTGAACGGAACCGACTTGAGCGCCTCAAGCATCTCGGGATCGCGCAC
The DNA here is from genome assembly GCF_965658795.1 of Lentibacter sp. Taxonomy (NCBI): domain Bacteria; kingdom Pseudomonadati; phylum Pseudomonadota; class Alphaproteobacteria; order Rhodobacterales; family Roseobacteraceae; genus Lentibacter; species Lentibacter sp. The sequence goes on from NZ_CBFHTG010000002.1 coordinate 208,214, forward strand.
ATAAACAATCGGCGCGGCTTCGAGAGACGCCCCGATCACCTTGTCTGCCCGCTGCACTTCAAGTGCTGCGTTCACAACACGGCGCGCGCGGCGCACATGTCCCCACTTAGCCGCCAGTGGCTCGTCGATCCAGTCGGCGGGCGTGTCGGGCATGTCCTGCAAGTGCACGGAGCCCTTCTCGTCAGGATAACGCGACAGCCACACGTCTTCCATAGTGAAGACAAGCACAGGCGCAAGCCATGTGGTCAGCCGTTCAAAGAGCAAGTCCATGACCGTGCGGGCAGCTTTCGAGCGCAGCGTATCACCGTCGCAATACAAAGCATCTTTACGGATATCGAAGTAAAACGCTGAAAGCTCGACCGTGCAAAAGTTGAAGACCGCAGAAAATACACCTTGGAAATCAAAGGCGCGGTATCCAGCCTTCACCTGTTGATCAAGCTCTGCCAAACGGTGCAGCACATAGCGCTCAAGCTCCGGCATCTCGGCCACGTCCACCCGCTCTTCCTCTTTGAAGTGCGAAAGCGCCCCAAGCATATAGCGCATAGTGTTGCGCAAGCGACGGTAGCTGTCCGCTACCCCTTTCAGGATCTCCGGGCCAATGCGCTGGTCAGCGGTGTAATCCGTCTGCGCCACCCAAAGTCGCAGAATATCTGCCCCATATTGCTTGATGATCTCTTCAGGCACGATGGTGTTGCCGATAGATTTGGACATCTTCATGCCCTTCTCATCTAGCGTAAACCCGTGCGTTACCACATTGCGGTAAGGTGCGCGCCCAAGCGTGCCGCAAGCCTGTAGAAGCGACGAGTGGAACCAGCCACGATGCTGGTCGGTCCCTTCCATGTAAACGTCTGCAATGCCATCAGGCGCGCCATCTTCGCGGTCGCGCAAGACAAAGGCGTGCGTCGAGCCAGAGTCAAACCATACATCCAGCACGTCAAAGACTTGCTCCCATTCATCCGCATTGTAGCCTTCGCCGAGGAAGCGCTCTTTCGCACCGTCAACATACCAGCAATCCGCGCCTTCGGCCTCAAACGCTTCGGCAATCCGCGCATTGACCTCAGGGTCGCGCAGAAGGAAGCCTTCGTCCGTCGGCAGCTTGCCTACGCGCGTAAAGCATGTGAGCGGAACGCCCCAAGCGCGCTGACGGGACAAAACCCAATCAGGCCGCGCCTCGATCATGCTGTAAAGCCTGTTGCGCCCAGTTTGCGGCGTCCATTTAACCAGCTGGTCAATCGAGTTCAAAGCCCGCTCGCGAATGCTCTTACCCATCTCGTCCTGCCCGTCGCCCACTGCACGGTCAACGCTGGCAAACCACTGCGGCGTGTTGCGGAAGATGATCGGCGCTTTAGAACGCCACGAATGCGGATAGCTATGTTTGATCTTTCCACGCGCCAACAGCCCGCCAACTTCGACAAGCTTGTTGATGATCGCGGTATTTGCATCGCCCTCGCCCCCCTTGCGGCTGAGGATATACTTGCCGCCAAAAAACGGCAGATCGGCGCGAAAGCCCCCGTCATCCATAACGTTATAAGTGAGCACCTGCTCCAGCATCCCCAAGTCACGGTAAAGCTCGAATTCTTCCATCCCGTGAGACGGCGCACAGTGTACAAACCCCGTGCCCTCGGTGTCGGTCACAAACTCCGCCGCACGGAAATCGCGCAGATCGTCCCACTCACCATTGCCACCCTCTGCACCATGGAGCGGGTGTTTCAAGCTCAGGCCTGCAAGCTCTTCACTCGGCACATCGCGCACACGGGTCCACATGCCGCCCTCAAGCCGCGCCTTGGCAAAGACATCTGCCGCAAGATTGTCAGCCAGAAGATACCTGTCGCCCACATTGGCCCAGCACTCTTCTGGCGTAGAAATTACTTCATACAGCCCGTAATAAATCCCCGCACCATAGACCACAGCTTTGTTGCTTGGGAGTGTCCAGGGGGTCGTCGTCCAGATAACAACCTTTGCGCCATCCAGCTCCGAGCCGTTAACAACTTCAAACTTCACCCAAACAGTAAAGCTCTCCTTGTCGTGATACTCCACTTCGGCCTCCGCCAAGGCGGTCTGCTCCATGGGGCTCCACATCACAGGCTTGCTACCCTGATAGAGCGTGCCGTTCATAAGAAACTTCATGAACTCTTCCGCAATCACGCGTTCAGCATGATAATCCATCGTCAGATAAGGGTCCGCCCAGTTGCCTGTGACGCCAAGCCGCTTGAACTCGCCGCGCTGGATGTCGACCCAGCCCTCGGCAAACTTGCGGCACTCCTGACGGAAATCAACGATGTTCACATCGTCCTTGTTCTTGCCCTTCTTGCGATACTGTTCCTCGATCTTCCACTCGATCGGCAGCCCGTGACAGTCCCACCCTGGTACATAGCGGGCATCATGGCCCATCATTTGATGTGAGCGCACGATCATATCTTTGATCGTCTTGTTGAGCGCGTGGCCAATGTGCAAATGCCCGTTCGCATAAGGAGGGCCATCATGCAAAATAAAAGGTTCGCGTCCCTCTTTCTCCCGCAGGCGGTCATAGACGCCAATTTCCTCCCAACGCGCCAACCAGGCCGGCTCACGGTTGGGCAATCCCGCGCGCATCGGGAAGTCGGTTTCAGGCAGGTTCAGCGTGTCTTTATAGTCGGGCGTATCGGCGCACATATTTGGCGTCCTTCGGATCAGATTTCAGGGTTGTATGCTTCTGCGGCGTGGGCTCCCCAAGCGCCTTTTCCCGACAGCTCTTCTTCAGAGCGTCGGGCAAATAATTCGTATAATGATCAGGTCTGGCCGTGTCATAAGCTGCGTTATAGGCCGCTCCTGCGCGCGCGTCCAGAGCGACAATCTGCCCCCTCGCATCTGCTCGGCAACAGGCAGACCATACGCCCGAACAACCTACAGGTCCGCCATGTCCTCGCTCGCCCCCCGCTTCATGATCACAGCCTCAGATATCGACTTGGTCATGGCGCGCTTTTACGCGGCTATCCGCGCGCATGAGGTCATAGGGCCTATCTTCGCCGCCCATATCTCACACTGGCCCGAGCACGAGGCAAAAATCGGCGGCTTCTGGAAAAAAGCGATCCTTCATGAAGACAGCTATTCAGGCAACCCGATGATGACCCATATGGGGGTGCACGAAATGCGCGCGCATCACTTCGAAATCTGGCTCGGCCTGTTTGACGAAGTGCTGAGCGAAACACTCGAAGACGCGCCCGCTGCCGCCTTCTCCGCGCTGGCACACCGTATAGGCCGTGGGTTGCGCCTAGGTATTGAGCAGCGCGACGCCCCGAAAGGTTCCGTGCCGATCTTGACCTAATCAGGATCGCTCGCTTTCGGCCTAACGGGCTTCGCCTTACGTTTCGGCTGTGGTGTTGGTTTGGCCTCAGACTCTGGCTCAGAAGCCTTTGCAACAATAGTTTCATCGTTCCGCTCATCAGGCGGTTCTACCCCATCGGGGGCGCTGTCGTCCCAGCCGTCCGAAAGCTTGCGGTTGATCCAGGTCAGCCCCAGCAAAGCCAGCCCCAGCCCCATAAACGAGAAGACCCGCGTTAGCCCTGACAGCCCAGACATATCCACGAGAAAGACCTTGGCAATCGTCAGCCCAACACCTGCCATGGCCACCTTACGCAGGCTTACCGAGCGTCGCTTGTATGCCAAAAGCAGCAGGGCAACAGATGTCACCAACATCAAGAGCGTATAGGCATATAGCTCTCCATCCGTAACGCCGCGCACCGAAAGGTCATCGCCTCGAAACAAACGTCGTGTTTCAAAGACACCATATATCGCCCCGTAGACAGCGGCTAAAGCATAGCCCGCCTGCTGCATAATTTCATGCTTGGCCAACTTCCACGCGGCAAAGGCAAACAGGCCTGCAACAGGCAGATAGGCCACCATCAGGCTGTCAAAGATGTAAGGTCCAAACACTAACTCGCGCGAAAAGAAACCTCCAAAGAGCGGGTTGGCCAGCACAAATTGCGCCGCAAGGCTCAGCACAGTTGCGCCACCAAAGAGCAACATCAGAACATAGCGCATAGCAATCTGGAGTGCATAGCGTGTGGAGCTAAGGCGGTAAACTTGCGCCAAACACGCAGCGCCCCAGATCACAGCCCAAAGGCCTAGCCCCCAGTGGCTAAACAAATCGCCCTCAAACACACGCATGAGCGCCACAGCTATGCCCACAAGCGCAATCAGCCAAATGGCAGATTCTATCGCCACTTTAGCTGGCATGCGCACTGGCTCAGCTCCAGTAAACCACCATGCCACAGAAAGCAGAATAAGCACGCCCACATAGGCCACAAAAGCGTCAATTGCACTGGCATCATCCAGAGCCCAAACGATACCAGGGTCGGCCACAAGCCGATAGGTAATCACTGCCACCCCGAGCTGCACAAACCAGCCTAAAAGTGGCAGCTCAAACTTGCGATCTGCCAAGATAATCAGCGTAACCATCGCGGCCAAAGCCAGCGAAAGAGCCGTTTTGGTCAATATCAGGAAAAGCGCCATAGAAATCAGCGTGAGAGCCGCCAGTGCAAACAGCCCGGTACGCGCCACGCGTATACCATCCGCATCCCCCGCCTTTGCACAGCGCTCCGCCAAAAGCGTCATAAAGCCTGCCAGTAGAATAGCGCATAGAGCCCAAGGATAGGCTCCGATTATGTTTTTGACGGGCCAGACAAACTCTAAAACGAGATAGACCGCAGGTGCGAACACCGCTGCCCCCAACGCCCATGTAAGCGCCGCATCCGCACCGCTCTCACCACTGCGCGCTGCCCGTGTCATGCGCCAGAAGCCCGCCAGTGAGATAAACGCACCCGCAGCAACAATGCTGTAAGCCATCCATGCCACACTGGGCGCCGCCACCTCAGGGTCACGCGTCACACTTGCGAGCATAGCGCGCGCCAAAGGGCCAGTGTTCATCCCTTCAATCAGAAGACCGAGCAAAAGCCCTGCTGCCGGAAAAGCGGCTTGGTCATAAAGCGCACGCGCTGGCTCCGCCCAGATCACGATCAACACCAGCAAAGCCAGCAACATCCCAAGACCAAGCCATGCCTCAGCCGGCACTGCAGCGCCCACCCAGATCATCAGGGCCGCTAACGTCACCATGATCATTACACCGCCCATAAGCCGCGTAGGAAATTCGGGAAACTTGCGCAATCCAAAGCCTGCGGTCTCACTCAACGCTGCGCCGCCATGGTTTGGTATAAGGCTACGAACAGGTATAACAAGCGTACCCAAGCTCACGACAAACATAGAGGCCGCAAAGGCAAAAACGCCTGTTTCCGCCAGAAACAAAAGCCAGATCGCGGCCGATCCGAGCACAAGCCCCAACACCGATATCCACGCCCAACGCTTCACCGTGTCAATGCCCAGCGCCATCAAGATCACCAGTACAAAGTAGTAGTACAGCTCAGGCGGCGCACCGGCTCCCGTACTGAGGGCAAAGGGCGCTACCATCGCCCCAATAATACCAATTGCCGCCAGAACCGGGCCGTAAAACCAGCCTATCACCATGGCAAACCCTGAGACAGCCACAAGCCCGATCAGCGCTGTATTGTTGCCAATCAGCCCATACATGAGACGTGCAGACAAAACCGCAGCAAACAGCGTGGCGACACCCGCGCCAGACAGTACCGAAGGCATGTGCCGCATCAACGGCTCGTCCTCGTCGCCATATCGGCGGCGCACTCTCTCGCCTGCAGCAACCAGAGCGCCACCAAACCCAAGCGCAGCCATAACCCTCCAAAACGGGCTTAGAACACCGTTCTCAATACCGTATTGCACCATAAACAGCCCCGCTAAGGCCAGCGAGGCCGCTGCAATTGCCAGAACCCAGTTCACCTTGAGCCAAGTCAGCAGCTGATCAAATTTCTTCTCTGTAAAGACAAAAGCCTGCGGCGGCTCTGGGGGGCGTGGCGCAGGCTCGCGCGCGACGGCAGGTACACTGGTTCGTGCGTCTTTGCTTTCTGTGGCCACGGCCGCAGCCACCTGTATGGCTGCGTTGTGACTCGCTCGCTCAGAACCAGAGCCAGGCTCGGGATCGGTTTGCGTCAGCTTGACCGTTTTGCGCTTTTTGGGCTGAGTTGTGTCAAGCTCTTCGGCTTGCCGCTTCATATCGCGCAACTCTTGAGCAAACAGCCCATGATCCTTTCTCAGCTCATTGAGCTGGCGCTGCAGTACACTCAGCCGGACCAGCGCCACAGGGATCCCGAGCAGAACGAGGCCCACAAATATAATTGCCACAAGAAAAAGCAGACCATCCATGGCACAAACACCTAAACAAATTACCTAAAAATGACGATAAGCGCTCCAAAGCGGCAAAACAAGCGTCAGCTTTTGCCCTTGCCCGCGCCAAACACCCCTTTGAGCGCGCGGCCCACAGTGGCGGAAACAGAGGGGCGCGGCACCGATACAAAGGGCAGAGGGCGGCACACGTCCATCGCCGCTATGCCGACCCGCGCAGTCAAGGCACCGTTGATCACCCCCTCACCAAAGCGGCGAGAGAGCTTGGCGATGACGCCTCCACCAGCAAGCGAGCTGATCATATCATCCCCCACAGCCACGGCCCCCGTGGCCACAAGGTGCGTCATCACAGCCTTGAGCAAACGCCAATTTCCCAGCGCACCAGAGCGTCCACCATAGACTTCGGCAATACGGCGGATCATCCGCAAGTTCGCTGTCAGGGCCGCCGCAACATCGGCCAAAGCCAAAGGCACAAGGGCTGTAACTGTCGCCACCTGCCTTGCTGCTGCCTCCACCTCGCCCAATGCAAGCGCATCCAAAGGCTGCAACAGCTCCCGCTCGCCCAACGCCAAAAGCGCATCTGCATCGAGAGGTTCCCCGGCGCGCTCCACATAACGTGCAAGGGCCCAATCCATTTCACTACGCCCTTTATACAGCCGCAGCAGTTGCCCCATGGCTCCCCGCGCCTCTGATAGCGAAGCTGTCGCAACAGCCGCAGCACTGGCTTGACGAATACTGTCCAGCCGCTTGAGCCGCCCAAAGGCTGCCAGCTCGCGTAGCGCCATAACGAGTAACAGCGCAACAAGGCCACCCATCAGCCCAACAACAGCGTAGCCCAAGACGGGCACGCGCGCGATCATGCTCACAGCAAAATCCCAAGCGGCAACAGAGACAATCGCAACCAGAAGCGCCCCGACCAAAGACCAGAACCATCTGGCCACCCGCGAGGGCCGCCGCGAAGCAAACCGCATGGCAGCGCCCATCGCCTCGCCCGTGGCAGGCAGATCTGATAGATCTGGTACGGCAGGCGCGTCAGCAGGCTTGGCCGCCTCTGCCGCACCCAGCTCAATCAGAACGGGCCGCTTGCCTGTGCTGTCCCTAGTCATCGCACGCACCGCTCCCATGTCATGAAAATGTCTGGCACGCCTTCGTCATTGCCCGCGCCAAACCCTCGCCGCACCTCGCGAAAGCCGTGGCGCGCGTAGAACTGTCTCGCGCCATCATTGGCTTCGGCCGTATAAAGCTCCAGACGCTCGATTTCAGCTTGTGCCGCAGTCAAAAGAGCCGCCCCCGCGCCCTGCCGGCGCCACTTAGGGCACGCATAAAGCGCGTGTAAGCGCATGCCGTCGCGTGCAAGAAAGGCTCTCACACCCGCCTGCTTTCGCCAGAACAAGACCTTGCCTTGCAAGACAAGCTTGCCAAGCGCGACCGCATCTTCGTAGCGCGCACGCGCCACAGGCCCGTTGGCGCGCGTAGTGGCCCAAAGAATGCCCAGCAAGGCGGGCAAATGCCATATCCGTGCCCGTGCCACGCTCATAAACGATCCCCGATCAGAAACTCCGCGGCGCGATCCATCCGGATGTGTGGTGGCCCGTCACCCCGCGCAAGGTCTAACACCGAGGGCGCAAAACTCATGATCTGATAATCCTGATCAAGCCAGCGCACTGCCCCATCACGGGCCGGCTGCAAAAGTTGGTTGGGATCGCGCGGCAAATCACCCGCATAAAAGGCCGCTTGACGCCCGTCATCAAGCAGTTTTCCGCGCACAAGTTTCAGCATCTCACCCTCATGCTCCATCTCGTCTTCGACAGTCGCCCTAAGTGCAGCGACAGACATCGCGCGCACGTCTGCCCCCGCAAAACGCGCGCGGTCGGACGCTTTACGCACCATCGCCTCGACAATCCCGGTCAGCGCAGCGTGCTGTTCATGATGCAGATGGTCGGCCTTTGTGGCCGCAAACAAGATCTTCTCCACCCTCCGCCCATGAACAAGACGCCTCAAAAAAGCATTCTGGCCAGGCTTGAAAGCCAACAAAATGTCACTCATCGCGCGGCGCATGTCCTCAACAGCTTGCGGCCCCTTATGAATGGCCCCCAGCGCGTCCAAAAGCACCACCTGCCTATCAATCTTAGCAAAATGCTCGCGAAAAAACGGCACAACAACCTTGGCTTTGTAGGCCTCAAAGCGCCGCTCCATCTCGCGCCAAAGGCTGCGCCGCGCAGCGCCCCCAACAGGGGCCAAAGGCGCAAACGTTAGCACAGGCGAGCCCGCCAACTCTCCTGGCAGCAAAAAACGACCAGGCGTGCAGTCATAGTACCCGGCATTGCGCGCCTGAGTGAGATAAGCAGTAAAAGCAGCAGCCAAAGCCTGCGCATGAGCCTCCTCCAGACTGCCAGCTCCGTCGGTGGCGTTTGCAAGCGCCAGAAAATCAGCAGCCTCCTGCCGTGTCGCAAGCCGTTCAATGACCTCAGAAGACCAGTCTGCATAGCTTTTGCTCATCAAGCCGAGGTCCAAAAGCCACTCACCTGGGTAATCCACAATATCTATGTGAACAATGCGAGGCCCTGACAACCCAGCCAAAAGCCCCCGTGGCTGCACCCTGAGAGAGAGCCGTAACTCACTGACCGCGCGCGTGGAGCTCGGCCAATGTGGGCTGGGCCCTGTCAGTGCGCCCAAATGGTCTTCAAAAGCAAAGCGCGCCACCGTGTCATCGGGCTGAGGCTGCAAATAGGCTGCTTCTATGCGCCCTTGCGCCTGTGCACCAAGCCCGCCCATGCGGCCTCGATCAAGCAGATTGGCAACAAGAGACGTAATGAAAACCGTCTTACCGGCCCGCGCAAGCCCCGTCACCCCCACACGGATCACAGGCTCGAGAAACGCCTCTGAAACCGTCCCTGTCAGGTTTTCAACCTGCCGCGTGATACTATCGGCCAACTCACTGATCAATGCCACGGCTCCCTCTGACCTGCCTCTTCACAAGATAGTCTTCCTTGTCCCAGCTTGCCAGAGGGGAGCTTGCTGACAAACTTCCCCGCTTGCTGCAGAGAGCTCTGCACGCTAAAGCCGGCATATGCCCAGATATGCTCTAAAAATCGAATACAACGGCGCACCCTTTTCGGGCTGGCAACGCCAAAAAGAAGAAACAACCGTGCAGGGCACGATTGAGGCCGCTTTGGCAAAAATCGAGCCTCGCGTGCACCAGATTGCAGCCGCGGGCCGTACTGATGCAGGCGTTCATGCCTTGGGCCAAGTTGCGCACGCAGACATGGAACGTGACTGGAGCACCTTTCGGCTCTCAGAAGCGCTAAACTACCACCTGCGCCCTTCTCCTATCGCGATTGTCGGCTGCGCTATTGTTCCTGATGATTGGCATGCCCGTTTTGGCGCCATTGAGCGGCATTACTTCTTTCGGCTTTGCGCAAGGCGCGCGCCTATAATACATGACCAAGGCTCTGTTTGGCAGGTCAAGAATACGCTGAGCCTTGAAGCCATGCGCCAAGGTGCGGCACTGCTGGTCGGCAAGCACGACTTCACGACATTCCGCTCAACGATTTGCCAAGCCGCAAGCCCGGTCAAAACACTGGATGAAATAACCATTTCCGCTCACCCGATTGCAGCCGGAATTGAATATCACTTCTACCTGAGAGCGCGCTCATTTTTGCACAATCAGGTGCGTTCAATCGTTGGCACGCTCGAGCGCGTGGGCGCGGGGTCATGGGCACCAGAAGATATCACCACAGCCCTCGCTGCGCGTGACAGAGCCGCATGTGGCCCGGTCTGTCCGCCTCATGGTCTTTATTTACAAAACGTAAAATACCCCGAAGACCCTTTCGCTTAGACCTACATTAGAGCCAAGGGAGTAGAAACCGGGTCACCTCTTAGGCTTGTTTTGCGAGCCTGGCTTCAAGCACATCAAAGGGCACGCCTGGCTCGTCTTTCGCACCGCGAATAACCAGCGATGTCTTCACGCTCGCGACATTTTCTGCAGACGTCAGATCTTCCGTCAAAAAGCTCTGGAAGGTGGAAAGATCAGGCGCCACGCATTTCAGGATGAAATCAACTTCTCCATTCAGCATGTGGCACTCGCGAACGAGCGGCCAAGCACGGCAGCGCGCCTCAAAGGCCGACAAGTCGACCTCGGCTTGGCTCATGAGCCCGACCATGGCAAAAACCTGCACTTCAAAGCCAAGCTCGCGTGGGTTAACCTCCGCATGGTATCCACGGATGAAGCCAGCCTCTTCGAGTGTCCGAACGCGGCGCAGACACGGTGGAGCAGAAATACCCACTCGTTTTGCAAGCTCAACATTCGTCATACGCCCATCTGACTGTAGTTCAGCCAGAATCTTGCGATCAATCTCATCCAGCCGCGTCTGTGGCATGATCTCTTCCTTCTTGATTGAGGAGATTGTTATATCACCACCCCGCCTGAGCGCAACAATGTTTCAACGAGACGCAAGAAAACTAAAGTATATTCAGAAATACGGTTCCATTCGGCAAAAGCCTGCCCCTCTTTTCTTCCCAAGACGACACGGCTATATCCTTAAGCAACAGATATACTCAAGAAAACGGGAGCCCAACGCATGGCTGACACACGGCACACCAAAGTTCTGATCATCGGCTCTGGCCCTGCGGGCTACACAGCAGGCGTCTATGCCTCCCGTGCGATGCTCGAGCCAATTCTGGTCCAAGGCATTGAGCCGGGCGGGCAGCTCACCACAACGACCGAAGTTGAGAACTGGCCTGGCGACACAGATGTCCAAGGCCCGGACCTGATGATCCGCATGGAAGCTCACGCAAAAGCGATGGGCACAGAGATCATCGGTGATATCATCACCGATCTCGACCTGTCAGAGCGCCCCTTCAAGGCAACGGGCGACAGCGGTACGCTTTACACCTGTGACGCGGTCATCCTTGCCACGGGTGCGCGTGCCAAATGGCTCGGCTTGCCAACAGAAGAAAAGTTCAAAGGCTTTGGTGTCTCTGCCTGCGCAACTTGCGATGGTTTCTTTTATCGCGGCCAAGAGATTGTTGTTGTCGGTGGTGGCAATACCGCAGTTGAGGAAGCGTTGTTCCTCACGAATTTCGCGTCCAAAGTCACCCTCGTCCACCGCCGCGACGAACTGCGCTCAGAAAAGATCCTCGAGAACCGTCTGCTCAATAACCCAAAAATCGAGACGCTCTGGTTTCACGAGATCGACGAAGTCTATGGAACCGAGAGCCCCTTGGGTGTCGAAGGCGTAAAGGTCAAACACACGAAGACGGGCGAAATCACGGATATACCGTGTAAAGGCGTATTCATCGCGATTGGTCACGCGCCAGCGAATGAGCTGGTCAAAGATGTGCTCGAAACACACATGGGCGGGTATGTTGTCACCAAACCAGATAGCACAGAAACCTCTATTCCTGGTGTTTTCGCCGCAGGTGACCTGACAGATCACAAATATCGCCAAGCCGTCACATCCGCGGGCATGGGTTGCATGGCCGCTCTGGAGGCCGAACGCTTCTTGGCGGAACAGGATAGCTAAGGCAAAGCCCCAATAAGAAACTCTCGCCAAGATCAGTCTTGGCGAGAGCACTTGGGTAAGCTAGGCCCCTGCGCCAAATAAGGATGCACTCAGTTTTAAGGCAGCTCAGGGAACCGCGCCCCACAAAGCAAGGTCGCCTACGCGGCATCGCGCCCTAAATTTTTGGCACGTTATAACCCAATTTTAAGCTGCGCCTGAAATGACTCACCGCAAGCGCTTTTTCACAACAATGTCATCCTTACGCTTGAAAATTGCCCGCCTGCTGTAATAGCTGGCTTAAATTCGTATAAATTATGGCACAAAAATGTGCTGCCTAAAAAAGAGTAGTGTCTATGATTGCATCCAACCTTACCCCCATCCCTGAGCTCTATGTTTCCTACGAGAGTGCCCAGAAACTCAAGGTGGAAGCCGCCGATTTAGTCAGCCATGATCTTACTCCGCGCCAAATCTGCGATCTTGAACTTCTTATGAATGGCGGTTTCAACCCGCTCAAAGGGTTCATGTCTGAAGCTGACTATGACGGCGTTGTCGACGATATGCGCCTCACAGACGGTTCGCTCTGGCCTATTCCGATCACACTTGATGTCGGCGAAGACTTTGCCGCCAAGCTGGACATTGGGCAGGATATTGCTCTGCGTGACCAAGAAGGCGTTATTCTTGCGACCATGACCGTAACTGACCGATGGGAGCCCAACAAAGCCCACGAGGCAGAAAAAGTATTTGGCGCTGACGATGATGCACACCCGGCGGTTAATTACCTGCACAACCAAGCAGGCAAGATATATTTGGGCGGTCCTGTAACGGGCATTCAGCAGCCTGTGCACTATGATTTCCGAGGTCGTCGTGACACACCGAACGAGCTGCGCGCCTACTTTCGCAAGCTGGGCTGGCGCAAGGTTGTTGCCTTCCAGACCCGCAACCCTCTGCACCGCGCCCACCAAGAGCTGACATTCCGCGCAGCACGTGAGGCGCAGGCCAACCTGCTTATTCATCCGGTTGTTGGCATGACCAAGCCGGGCGACGTTGACCACTTCACTCGTGTGCGCTGCTATGAGGCCGTGCTTGACAAATATCCGGCCTCGACAACGTCGATGAGCCTGCTCAACCTTGCCATGCGGATGGCAGGCCCCCGCGAAGCCGTCTGGCACGGGCTTATCAGGGCCAACCACGGCTGCACCCACTTCATCGTTGGCCGAGACCACGCAGGCCCTGGCAAAAATTCAGCTGGTGAAGATTTTTACGGTCCTTACGACGCCCAAGAGCTTTTCCGTAAGTATCAGGATGAAATCGGCGTTGAGATGGTCGACTTCAAACATATGGTTTGGGTGCAAGAGCGCGCCCAGTACGAGCCGATGGATGAAATCAAAGACAAAGATGATGTCACGATCCTGAACATCTCAGGTACCGAGCTACGCCGCCGCCTGCAAGAAGGGCTGGAAATTCCTGAATGGTTCTCCTTCCCTGAAGTCGTCGCCGAGCTGCGCAAAACACGGCCACCACGCGCACAGCAAGGCTTCACTGTCTTTTTCACTGGCTTCTCAGGCTCGGGCAAATCAACCATCGCCAACGCGCTTATGGTGAAGCTGATGGAAATGGGGGGCCGCCCCGTGACCTTGCTTGACGGTGATATCGTGCGAAAGAACCTCAGTTCCGAGCTTGGCTTCTCGAAAGAGCACCGAGACCTCAACATCCGCCGGATTGGCTATGTCGCCAGCGAAATCACTAAGAACGGCGGAATTGCCATCTGCGCACCGATCGCACCATATGCAACGACGCGTCGCGCCGTGCGTGAAGATGTAGAAGCCTTTGGTGCCTTTGTCGAAATTCACGTGGCAACCTCAATTGAGGAATGCGAGCGCCGTGATCGCAAAGGGCTTTATAAGCTGGCACGTGAAGGCAAAATCAAGGAATTCACAGGGATCTCTGATCCCTACGATGTGCCCGCAAATCCGGAACTCAGTGTTGAGACCGAAAACGTCGATGTCGACAATTGCGCGCACCAGGTACTACTCAAGCTTGAGAGCATGGGCCTGATCGCAGCTCAGTGAAGCGAAACCGAACACGCAAAAGCGCCCGCCCCTGAAGAAGAGGCGGGCGCTTTTTTGTACGGCAACAGGGGCTGATACCGAGCCTTAATGAACTGTCACAGGAGTCATGTCATTCTGACGCGCCAGAACAAACGCCAACTGGCGATCTTTCACAAGCGCAAGCCGCTCTCCCGCGGCATCGTGCACAGCGTATAGCTTCTTTGCACCCATAAGCTGGGCACGCACATCATCAGGCAAGTCTGCTGCAGCCACTTCCCGTACATAGACGATGGGCCGTTTGGCATGTTCGTTAAAATCGTATGGTGTGTCCATGTCGCGCTCCTTACTTTGATGCTGCTTTGATCTTGATCGTCTGCACAACCTGTTCCGGCTCTGCGCGGGTGAGGTCGATGTGCAAAAGACCATTCTCCATGATCGCCTCACCCACCTCGACACCGTCAGCCAGCACGAAGCTACGCTGGAACTGACGCGCGGCAATACCACGATGCAAGAATATGCGTTCTTCACCTTCGTCATTCTGACGTCCGCGAATAACAAGCTGTTTGTCTTCTATAGTGATCGCAAGATCATCTTCACCGAACCCGGCGACAGCCAAAGTGATCCGGTAAGAATTGCGGCAGGTCTGTTCGATGTTGAATGGAGGGTATCCCTCATTGCCTGATTTTGCCGTGCGCTCGAGAAGGCGCTCCAGCTGTTCAAAGCCGAGAAGGTAGGGGTGAGACCCCAAAGTAAGTTTGCTCATGACACGCCCTTTTATGGTCAAGCGACAGTGTGTTTCATCTGGCCCCGATGTGGCAGCCATCTGAAGTGTAATATGGGAAAGCGCAGGCAGCTCTGCAAGAGCTTTGCGAAAATCTGATATAACAGTATCTTATAGGCTGGCTGTAAATGGAATCATGTCCGATGAACGCTCCGCACGACATCTCGATGAAAAACGAAGATGTGCTCCGCTTTGAACTCGAAGTCTTCAAGCGTGAACATCGTGACCTAGATGAAGCTATCCAGGCGCTGGTTGAGAAGGGCACTGCTGACCAACTGACGATCCGGCGGCTCAAAAAGCAGAAGCTACGGCTCAAAGATAAGATCGCGCAGATAGAAGACAGGCTGCTTCCTGACATCATCGCCTGATGCCGATGCATTGCACAGCTGCAAAAAGCGCCTATAGTGCGCGCTTCTCAAGGATCGGAGCGAAGCCATGAGCGTTAAAGTCGGGATCATCATGGGCAGTCAGTCAGACTGGGCCACCATGAAAGAAGCAGCCCTTATTCTGGATGAATTGGGCATCGCATATGAGACAAAAATTGTCTCTGCCCATCGCACTCCAGACCGCCTTTGGAGTTATGGCAAGGAGGCCGCAAAGCGCGGACTTGATGTGATTATTGCGGGTGCAGGTGGTGCAGCGCATCTTCCAGGCATGATGGCTTCCAAGACACGTATTCCTGTCGTTGGTGTCCCCGTCCAGACAAAGGCGCTCTCGGGCGTTGATAGCCTTTACTCAATCGTTCAGATGCCCAAGGGCTTCCCTGTTGCAACAATGGCAATTGGGGCTGCTGGTGCGGCAAATGCCGGGCTGATGGCGGCTGGTATCCTCGCACTACAAGATACAGATTTGGCCGCAAGGCTCGATGCATGGCGCGAAGCCCTCTCAGCATCTATTCCCGAGGAACCCACAGATGACTAACCCTCTCGCCCAAGGCAGCACAATTGGCATTCTAGGCGGCGGTCAGCTGGGGCGCATGCTCTCGGTCGCCGCCGCACGGCTGGGCTTTAAGACTTGTGTTTTTGAGCCCACGGGCGACTGCCCCGCAAGCCATGTGGCAAACTATCATTTCCAAGCCAGCTATGAAGATGCCGAAGCCTTGCGCAAATTTGCCCAGAGCGTTGATGTCATAACATACGAATTTGAAAATATTCCAACCTCAGCTCTAGATGCACTCGAAGCAGTACGGCCCATTCGCCCCTCACGTGAGGCGCTACGTATCAGCCAGGACCGACTGATAGAGAAAGACTTCCTGACAGACCTCGGGCTGACAGTCGCCCCCTACGCGCCCGTAAACTCCGAAGCCGAGCTGCGCAGCGCCGTGGCCAAGGTTGGCCTTCCAGCCATCCTGAAAACCTGTCGTTTCGGCTATGATGGCAAGGGACAAGCGCGCCTGACCTCCGAGGCTGACATTGCCCCAGCTTGGGCCGCAATGGTGGGTGCGCCCTCTGTTCTGGAAGGCTTCATAGATTTCACCCGCGAAATTTCGATCATCGCCGCGCGCGGCACATCTGGCGAAGTGGCCTGCTATGACCCGGGTGAAAATGTGCACGAAGGTGGAATTCTACGCACAACCACGGTTCCTGCCGACATTCCCGCGAGCCTGCGCACGGATGCTGTCTTGCTTGCAGCCCGCGTGCTCAATGCACTCGACTATGTGGGCGTGATGGGCGTTGAACTTTTCGTTACACCCAAGGGTCTGATCGTAAACGAGATCGCGCCGCGCGTTCACAACTCAGGCCACTGGACACAGAACGGCTGTACCGTTGATCAGTTTGAACAGCACATTCGCGCCGTTGCAGGGTGGCCCTTGGGAAATGGCGGGCGGCACGCGGACGTCGTTATGGAAAACCTGATCGGGTCAGATATGGACCGCGTTCCCGACCTTGCAAAAGCCGCTGATGTGGCGCTGCACCTGTACGGTAAGGCAGAGGTAAAAGATGGCCGCAAAATGGGCCATCTTAACCGTATCATCAAAGCTTAACGCTGCTCTCAGCCCTTACGCTTGGGGGCTGAGGCTCCGCCTTTTGGCGTTGCTGCTGCGGCGGCACGCGCTTTGTTCTTCTTAGAGGTCGGCTTCCCTTTGGAAGGGGCCATGCCATTCGTCGGACCCTTTTTGCCAGCATCTTTCCAACGGGGCTTGGCACCATCTTGAGCCGCGGCATCACGGCCACCGCGCGCAGGCTTTCCGCTAGGCTTCTTGCCCTTGAAATCCATACGTTCGCTCGGGTTGGCCGCATTGCCGCGTGGGCCAGTGCGTTTCGGCTCTGTCACCACCCCCTTTGGACGCGAGTCTTCCGGGCGCTTGGGCTTGGATGGCGCGGCGCCTTTCGGCTTATCGTAGCGCGGCTTTTCGCCCCAAGGCGTATCGCTCTTTGGCTTATCAAAGCGCGGCTTATCACCTCTGGGTTTATCGTATGCTGGCTTGTCGCCTCTCGGGCCATCGCCTCTTGGCTTGTCATACCGCGGCTTGTCGCCACGTGGGCCTTTGCTGCGGTCCTTGTCAAAGCGCGGCTTGCCACCTTCACGCGGCTTAAACGCAGGCTTGGGCAAGTTGGCAAGATCAGGGGCTTTATCAAGTTTGGTGAGCTTTGCGCCCTCAACGTTCATCGCATCGCCCAAAGCGCCGAGGAAACTGGCAACGCTGGCTTCGCGAATTTCGATGTAGCTTTCGTCTGCGCCAATACGGATCGCTCCGATATCGGTCTTGCTGAGGCCACCTGCTGTGCAAACAGCCGGCAAAACGCGCCGTGGCTCTGCGCCAGCATTGTTACCACCCGCCAGCGCAAACCAAACACTCGGCCCAAAGGCCTCGCGTGGCGCACGCGGCTCAGAAGCACCCGAATTGGCGAGCTCTTCCGGGGCCGAGTTATGCTTTTGATAGAGGCGCAGATAAGCGGCAGCGAGCTGCTCTGTGGTGAAGGCGTCTGACAGCATTGCAACACGTGATGCTTCGCTCTCAGGAATAGCTTCGTGCCAGGCAGGGTCTGCCAGCATACGCTCGGCATCGCGCTCAAGAACAGCGTCAGCTGAAGGTGCTTCGCCCCAGTTTGCTTGCAATTTGGCCCAGCTCAACAGGCGCTCTGCCTTCTTACGCGACTTCGGCGGAACAATCAGGACACTTGTACCTTTACGCCCCGCGCGGCCCGTACGGCCCGAACGGTGCAGCAAAGTCTCATGGTTGTTGGGCAGCTCTGCATGGATAACAAGGTCGAGCTTGGGAAGGTCGATCCCGCGTGCAGCGACATCTGTTGCAACGCAAACCCGCGCACGACCGTCGCGCATGGCTTGAAGCGCATGGGTCCGCTCTGACTGGCTCAACTCGCCTGACAGCGCCACAACAGCAAATCCACGGTTGGATAAACGGGCTGTGAGACGGTTCACGATGGCGCGGGTGTTGCCGAAAATGATTGTGTTAGGCGCTTCATGGAAGCGCAGCACGTTGATAATCGCATTTTCCGCGTCGCGTTGCGCCACGTTGAGCGCTTCATAGCTGATATCGGCATGTTGCTTTTCTTCTGCAACAGTTTCAACCCGCACAGCATCTTTCTGGTAGCTCTTCGCGAGCTTGGCGATGGCCGTGGGCACTGTCGCGGAAAAAAGCAATGTTTGGCGCTCTTCTGGCGCCTCAGACAAGATGAACTCCAGATCTTCGCGAAAGCCCAGATCGAGCATCTCATCGGCTTCATCAAGCACAACAGCCTTAAGCTCCGAGAGATCAATACTGCCGCGCATAATGTGGTCGCGCAAGCGGCCGGGTGTTGCAACAACAACGTGTGCACCACGGTCAAGCGCACGGCGCTCATCGCGCATATCCATGCCACCAACGGTCGAGGCGATCTGTGCACCGGTTCCACCATAGAGCCAGACAAACTCGCGCTTCACCTGCAATGCCAATTCACGCGTTGGAGCAATCACCAATGCAAGCGGAGCAGCCGCTGGCCCGAAGGCTTCTGCATCTCCCAAAAGTGATCCGGCGATGGCCAAGCCAAACCCAACCGTTTTGCCAGAGCCCGTTTGGGCTGAGACAAGCATGTCTACACCCTCGAGTTCGGGCTGGGTGACGGCGAGTTGAACGGGAGTGAGCGTGTCGTATCCGCGCGTTTGAAGCGCTTGGGAGAGTGCATTTTTCAAGGGAAGGGCCTGCTTTGGGCTAAAGGTCTGGTCAAGCAATTTCCTCTAAAGCTTTTTACCGCCTTTGTATAGAGGCAAACAAAAAAAGGGGGCGGAAGCTCTCGCAACCGCCCCGTCTCTATCATGTGTCAGGGCCTTAGTGGCCTAGAATCTGGCTGAGGAACAACTGCGTGCGCTCTGACTTGGGATTGTTGAAGAACTCTTCAGGCTCGTTCTGCTCAACAATCTGGCCTTGGTCCATAAAGATCACGCGGTTCGCAACCTGACGGGCAAAGCCCATCTCGTGCGTTACGCAGAGCATGGTCATGCCCTCTTCTGCCAGTTCGATCATGGTGTCGAGAACTTCCTTGATCATCTCCGGGTCAAGCGCTGACGTAGGTTCGTCAAACAACATGATGCGCGGCTTCATGCAAAGTGAGCGCGCAATCGCAACACGCTGCTGCTGACCACCAGAAAGCTGACCAGGATATTTATTGGCCTGATCAGGGATTTTCACTTTCTCAAGGAAGTGCATCGCTGTCTCTTCGGCTTCTTTCTTGGGTGTCTTGCGCACCCAGATCGGCGCCAGCGTGCAATTCTCAAGGATCGTCAGATGCGGGAAGAGATTGAAGTGCTGAAAGCACATGCCCACCTCGGAGCGGATCTTGTCGATGTTTTTGAGATCAGAAGACAGCAAGGTGCCATCCACTTCGATCTTGCCTTGCTGGTGCTCTTCAAGCGCGTTGATGCAGCGGATCAGCGTTGATTTTCCCGAGCCTGACGGCCCACAGATAACAATCCGCTCTCCCTGATACACCGTCAGGTCGATATCGCGCAAAACGTGGAATGAGCCATACCATTTGTTCATATTCTGAATGTCGATCGCGACTTCGTCGGATACTTTCATTTTCGCGGTCTCGGTCATTGCCTAAACCCTCCCTTTATCGATGATCTGTCGCAAGACGGCGTTCAAGCCACTGCGAATATTGTGAGATGCCGTAGCAGACGACAAAGAACAGCACGGAAGCAAACATGAAGAGCTCCCAATAGACACCGTTCCAATCGGTCGAGGCAAGGATCGGCCCGCGGATCATCCCGATGATATCGAACAAGGAAATGATCGAAACCAGCGTGGTGTCTTTGAACAGGCCAACAGCAATGTTCACGATCCCCGGAATAGAGATCTTGAGCGCTTGCGGCAGAATGATCAGACGCATGGCTTGCGGATAATCAAGGCCGAGGCTGTCTGCCGCCTCATACTGCCCCTTGGGCAGAGCCGCGAGGCCCCCTCGGATCACCTCGGCAATATAGGCCGCCGAGAACATTGTGATCATGATCACAACCCGCAAAAAGAGGTCGACGCCAGAGCCGGGCGGGAAGAAATACGCCAGCATCACGTTCGCGACAAACAAGAGCGTGATGAGTGGCACACCGCGAATAAACTCGATGAACACCACACACATGCCCTTGATCAGCGGCAAGTTTGACTGACGCCCAAGCGCCAGTGCGATGCCAAGCGGTACAGAGAGCGATACACAAGTGATGCCAAGCATCATGTTGAGCATAAAGCCACCCAGATCACGGCTTGGTACGGCCTGCAGCAGAGCTGTGTCGTTTGCACCTTCCGGAATGAAGCCACCGCCGATGAGCCAGACAACAATGGCCGCAGCGACGCCGCCAAAGAAGCCCGCCGCAAAGCTGCCTTTTACGAAACGTGCATACACAAAGTAGCCCGCAACAAAGCCCAGGAGCGCGACAACAGGCGTGAAGATCGTCCCGCCCCAGATCAGCCAGTAGGACACGAAGGGAAACAGCCCCGTCACGATCAGAAGCTTGCGTGGCAAGTCAAAGAACAGGACAGGTGCAAGCGCGACGAACATCAGCACGAAAGCCAAGGTCGGGCGCCAGTATTGATCCGGTGGGTATTTGAAACCAAAGAGCAACTGGTTCCAGCGCTCGGTCAGGACCGAGAAGCAAGCGCCTGTTGCACCGTCAAGCACTTCGCGGCACGCAGCGAGGCTTTCCGTGTTCCAAAGACCGTTCACAAGCCAAGGTGTGGTTGCTGTTACGATCAGGTAGATCACGTAAAGCGACACAATGGTCAGAAGGCCGTTGGCCCAAGTTGGGAAAAGGTTGTCTTGCAACCACTTCACAGCACCTGTTGCCGTGCTTGGCGCAGGCTGTTCCGGGATGAATGTCTCGCGCACAAAGGCGACTGAGTCTGCACGTTTATCTGACATGGTTCAGCGCTCCTTCAGCTTCATGGCGTTGTTGTAGACGTTCATCAGCGCCGAAATCGACAGTGATATCACAAGGTAGAACAACATCAGCAGCAAGACACATTCAATCGCCCGCCCCGTCTGGTTCAGCGTGATGCCGCCCAGCGTTGCGGTGATGTCAGCATAGCCAACAGCAATCGCGAGCGAAGTGTTCTTGGTGATGTTGAGAAAGTTCGAAATCAGCGGCGGAATGATCACGCGCAGAGCTTGCGGCAAAATCACCAGATTCATGATCCGGCCCGAGCGCAGCCCCAGTGCCGCCGCGGCTTCCGTCTGCCCTTTTGAAACAGACTGAATACCGGCGCGCACGTTCTCTGCAATAAAGGCCCCTGTGTAGATCGACAGAGCGAACCAAAGCGCAATAAGCGGTGCACCAATCTGAATACCGCCTCTAAGGTTAAAGCGGTTGGCAAGTGGATCAGGTGTATCAAGCCCGATGGGCTGGCCCATCACAAAAAAGGCAATGACCACAGGAACGATCAGAATGAGAAGCGTTGGCCAACCCGTCGGCAAAAGCTTGCCCGTCGCATAAAGCAGGCTCTTGGCATAGCGGCGGTAGGCAAAAGCCCCCGCAATGGACAGCAAAAACACCGCGACAACAACGCCAGATCCGGCATTCCAGATCGGCGCGGGCACGTAGACGCCACGGTTGGTGAAGGCAAACATCCCAAACAGAAGCTCTGTCTTGGGGTCTTCGCCCAAATAATCTCGCGCGCCAGGCATAACGGCCGTGAGGATTGTAAAGATGATGATAATCCAGATCAAAACCGGGATATTGCGGAATATCTCCACATAAACAGCCATGAGCTTGCTCACGAGCCAGTTCTTGGAAAGCCGCAAAACGCCTGCGATCACGCCGAAAAACGTAGCCGTTGCACAGGCCAGAACCGCCACAAGCAGCGTATTCAAAATCCCAACCCACGCTGCGCGCAAGTTGGAAGCCTGACTGTCATATGCAATCAGGGTCTGGTTGATGTCATAGCCCGCAGGCGACCCAAGGAATTCGTAGCTGATATTCAAACCTGCAGCACGCAGGTTGGTCATCAGGTTGTTCGCCAGATACAAAACTGCTGCGATCAACAATATAAGAGCAATACCTTGAAAGGTGAACGAGCGGTAACGCGTATCGTTCAACAACATAGAAAGCCGAAAAGTGCCCTCTGGAGGATCGGTAAGTGTCGTCATCTAGGACGTCCCCGTTTTTGGCTGGCTCTCTGAAAGTGTCACGTCGTTGCGTTGAGAGGCCAGTTTCTTGTTTTATAAGCGAAGCTGATATGAAAAGGGCGCGGAGTGCCCGCGCCCTCTCCAGTCAAGATTTAGCGGAAGGGTGGTGAGTAAAGAAGACCACCGTTTGTCCACTGAGCGTTCAAGCCACGAGCCAGACCGATTGGTGTCGCTTCACCAATGTTCTTCTCGAAGATTTCGCCGTAGTTGCCGCTTGCCATGATGGCTTTGGCAGCCCAGTCAGCTGACAGACCGAGCATTTCGCCCAGGTTGCCTTCTGTGCCGAGCAGACGGTTGATCTCAGGGTTGCCGCCAGCTGCTGCTGACATTTCGCCGATGTTGGCTGATGTTACACCCAGCTCTTCAGCTGTGATGAGTGCGTTCAGTGTCCAACGAACAACGTCTGCCCATTCGTCATCGCCGTGGCGTACAAGCGGGCCGAGTGGCTCTTTGGAAACGATTTCTGGCAGCAGGATGTGGTCGCCTGGTGCTTCGAATGTCGCACGTGAAGCTGCGAGGCCTGATGCGTCTGTCGTGAAAACGTCACAAGCGCCAGCTGTGTACTGCTGGATGGCTTCGGCGTTTGTTTCGATTGGCACTGGCTGGTAGCTGATGTTGTTTGCACGGAAGAAGTCGGCAAGGTTCAGCTCGGTTGTTGTACCGGTCTGGATACAGACAGTCGCGCCATCAAGTTCCTTGGCTGAGCTTACGCCCAATGCTTTAGGAGCCATGAAGCCTTGGCCGTCATAGTAGTTCACGCCTGTGAAAGTGAACTTCAGGTCCACGTCGCGTGAGAATGTCCATGTGGTGTTACGTGCCAGCATGTCGATTTCGCCTGAGGCAAGCGCTGTGAAGCGTGTTTTGCCTGTTGTCGGAACGAATTCTACAGCTGTCGCATCGCCGAGTGTTGCCGCAGCAACGGCGCGACATACAGCAACGTCAAAGCCATTCCATTCGCCGTTGGCGTCTGGTGCCGCGAAGCCTACGAGACCTGTGGTGACACCACAGTTCAGCTTGCCACGTGCTTTGACATCGTCAAGCGTACCGGCAGCAGCAACGCCAGCCGCAAGGCCAGCTACTGTCAGTGCGCCAAGAAATACGGTTTTTTTCATAATTACCTCTTCCTGATTGTCCGCCTTTGAGCAGACGGTTTATCTCGGTTCTCCCAAACCGAGGTGGGTTTTTCAGAGAGTCGCCTCTCTAATGGCAATGAGTTTGGTCGCATTTTCGCTCAAAGGTCAAGCCTGCCAAATGTAAAAAGACCCTTAACAGGTGATTGAAATTTATACGATTTACCTTGCGTTACCACCTCTGTGCTGAGCTCTCGTTCAGCTGAGAACACTGGCTTGGTAAAAGGCATATGCGTGCTCGAACTGTGCTTTTTTCAGAGCGGCCATTTCAGCCGCTTCGTCATCAACGCCCCAGAGCTCTTGCTGCCAGTTTTCATCAATTCTTGATATATTCCATAGGTTTTCGGGCGTGTCGCAGTTTTGCGCAGCCATCAGCCCAAGCACAAACGAACCCGACAGGCTCACCAGATCATGAAAGGCGGTAAGAGCAAAAGCGCTCATCCCCATGCTCAGGGCCTGTGCCTTTTGCAAACTCGCCTCCGACTGGCTGACAGGCATAACACCCGTTGCAACCTCAAGGTGAAGGCCATGTGTGTCGCGCACCCAAGCCAAAGGCGCATCCCACGCCTCTGCTTGTCGCTTTTGGAGTTCCACAGGCGAATCGGCGCGATAGCAGAGAAGATCGGTTTCCGCATAAGCCGCGATCAAGCCTGCAACTTCTTCATGCTGCACAGCGACCTTATCAAGCGCCGCATTGGCCGAGCGGGTGAATGGCATAGCCTCGGGCTTGATTTCGACCTCAACAGCGCGCCACTCATCTGCGACATGCGCCGCGAGCGTTTCGTTTGGCAAAACAAGCGTTGCCTTGGCGGGCGTCTTCACAATCCGCCCATCCAGAGCCACGGCAAATCCGTCTGCCTCGGGCTGCGTTGCCACATCGCTCCAAAAGCGCTTGAGTTTCCATTCGCTCATACTGGTTCTCCCAATAAGTCGTTCACCGCGCCGTGCAGCGCATCAAAATGCTCGATCAGCCGATCTGCCTTCAGGCTCTCGGCCGCATGATAGCCCCAGCTCACCCCGATTGTCGCAATCCCTGCGGCGCGCGCCATCTCCATGTCAAAGCGTGTATCCCCCACCATGACAGCTTGATCCTTGCGCAGACCCGTTTCCTGCAAAACAGCCTCAAGCATCGCCGGATGCGGCTTTGAAGGATGATGGTCCGCCACTTGCTCTGACATAAAATAGCCTTGCAGCCCGTGACCTTCCAAAAGCTTGTCCAACCCGCGGCGCGACTTGCCCGTAGCGACTGCCAAAAGGGTTTCATCTTCAGCCCGAAGCCTATCGAGGGCCGCCAAAGCGCCCTCATAGAGCGGGGAGGACTCGGCCGTCCCCTTCTCTGCCCTCAACGCCATGTAGGAGGCTTTGTAGCCCTCCACGAGCGCCACATGGTGTGCCTCAAGCTCAGGGGCCAGAACACGCATGGCCTCGGGCAGGGACAGCCCCACAATCGCACAGATCTCTGCGCGAGGTGGTGCCACACGGCCGATGCTGCCAAAGGCTGCACCCATCGCCGCGCAGATATCATCCTGACTGTCGACAAGCGTGCCGTCGACATCAAAGATCACAACTCTCATGACATCTCTTCTGTCGGATCTGACAGCGTGTCGCTTTCCTCCCATTGGAAGGTTTGCCACGTCTTGTTCATGTGATCGGGCAAGGCTGCCTTAAACTCCATGACCTGCTTTGTCTCAGGGTGCATCACCCGCAGGTAACGGGCATGCAGGTGCAACTTCTTGCTGATGTCGCCACCAAGCTGTGCGCCCCAGCCGTCGCCCAGATTTTCCTGGCTTGAGCCGCCGTATTTGCCGTCGCCAACAATCGGATGGCCAAGCTCGGCCATATGCGCGCGCAGCTGGTGCGTACGCCCTGTGATCGGCACCATAGCCACCCAGGCACAGCGCTGGCCGACATTTTCCATCACCATAAAATCGGTTTGGGCCCGCTTCGCACCCTCGGTTTTGGCAACCTCACGTGGATGCACGCAAATCATCTTTTCACCTTCCCCGCTCGCACCATGGCCACCTGCTTTTACAAGCCCCCATTTGATGATGCCCATACGCGGGTTGGGCACGCCAGCGACAGCAGCCCAATAGATCTTGCGCGTCTCGCGGTGGCGAAAGGCCTCCGTCAGCGCTTTGGCTGCCAGTCGCGTGCGCGCAAGAACCAAGATACCAGAGGTGTCTTTGTCCAGCCGGTGCACGAGGCGGGGCTTTTCGTCATAGTCAAACTTCAGCGCCTCGGAGAGCCCGTCGACATGGCGGGTCTGCTTTGAGCCGCCTTGCGTGGGCAAACCTGCGGGCTTGTTCAAGACAATCATCTGATCGTCGCGGTAGATCACGCAAGACCGGATAAGCTTTGCATCGGCTTCGCTCACCTTGCCTGTCTTTTCATACTCGGGCGCAGGGCCACTGGGCAGCGGAGGGATGCGCACTGTCTGCCCCTCTTCCACACGGGTTGAGGTTTTCACCCGCCCGCCATCAACGCGCAGATCGCCTTTGCGGCACATCTTCTCGATTTGCCCCTGCTTCAAAAGCGGGAAGCGGCGCTTGAGAAACCGGTCAAGGCGCTGGTCGGCATCGTCTGCTAAAACAGTAATATGTTGAACGCCACTCATTGGAGGGCTCCTTTCATGAGGGCCATGCCTGCGAAGAGCGCTGCAATCGAGAGCACGACCGACGCTGTGACATAGCTGGCCGCCGCACCGATCTGCCCGCGCTCATAAAGCGTGACAGCATCCAGCGAGAAGGCCGAAAACGTGGTGAAACCGCCCAGAAGCCCCGTCATGAGAAGAGGGGCAAAGCGGGTTGCATCTTTCTGGGCAAGAAGCGCCACAAGCGCGCCCATGGCAAGGCTGCCAAGAACGTTCACAAAAAGTGTCGCCCACGGAAAGCCATGGCCGATGAGGCGCACAGCCCCAACACTCGCCAAATAGCGCAGGCTCGCGCCCACGGCCCCGCCAAGGGCAACTTGAAGAAGAGATGCTAACATGCGCGGTCTGTCTCAGGGGCGCGCCACTTTGTCAAGTTTTGCTGCGCGAAAGCCGTTGTTTGGCAAACCAATCGACCCGTTTTTTCAGCTCGCGCTCAAAACCGCGCTCAACAGGGGCATAGAGCACCGGGCGCTTCATCCCGTCCGGAAAGTAGTTTTGCCCCGAGAACCCGTCTTCAGCATCATGGTCATAGGCATACCCATCGCCATAGCCCTCATCTTTCATAAGCGAGGTCGGCGCGTTCAAGATATGCTTGGGCGGCGGCTCCGACCCTGTGCGCTTGGCTTCCTTGCGTGCGCCCTTATAGGCCACATAGGCCGCGTTTGATTTGGGCGCGAGCGCCAGATAGATCACCGCCTGCGCAAGTGCCAGCTCGCCCTCGGGGCTGCCAAGGCGCTCATAGGTCTGCCAGCTTTGCAAGCACACGTCTTGAGCATTGGTATCTGCCAGGCCAATGTCTTCGACCGCCATCCGCGTGAGGCGGCGCGCCAGAAAGCGCGGATCTTCTCCCCCCTCCAGCATCCGCGCATACCAATAGAGCGCCGCGTCGGGGTCTGAGCCGCGCACCGATTTGTGCAGCGCAGAGATGAGGTTGTAATGCTCATCTCCGGATTTGTCGTATTTTGACGCCCGCCGCATCAGCCGCTTGGACAGCGCTTCGCGGTCAATCTTGCCTGTCACAGCCCACGCGCTGACCTGCTCAATCAGGCCCAGTAATGCGCGCCCGTCCCCATCAGCCATTTCCAAAAGCGCCTCACGCGCATGGCCATCAAGCGGCAAAGCGCGGCCCAGCTCCTTTTCGGCGCGCTGCGCAAGCAGCTCGAGATCAGCCAGCCCGAGCCGCTCAAGCACCAGGACTTGCGAGCGGCTCAAAAGAGCTGCGTTAAGCTCAAAGCTCGGGTTCTCGGTGGTTGCCCCGACAAGGAGGATGGTTCCGTCTTCCATGAAGGGCAAAAACCCATCTTGCTGCGCTTTGTTAAAGCGGTGGATTTCATCTACAAACAGCAATGTCCCCTGCCCGTTCGCGTGCCTGTGCTTGGCCGCTTCAAACACCTTCTTCAGATCTGCAACGCCTGAAAAAATCGCGCTAATCTGGACAAAATGCAGATCGGTTTCATCCGCCAGAAGCCGCGCAATCGTGGTCTTTCCCACCCCGGGTGGCCCCCAGAAAACAAGCGAGCCAAGCGTGCCAGAGGCAAGCATCACAGTGAGCGGCGCATCAGGCCCAATCACCTTGGGTTGGCCGATCACTTCGCCCAGTGACTTAGGGCGCAGCTTGTCCGCCAGAGGGCGCGGGCCGCTCTTTCCACTGGCCGCTGCGGGCTGGCTGTCAAACAGGTCTGCCATCTCTCAGAGCCTAAACCGAAGCTGCATACGCTGGCCAGCACGCTCGACACTCAGGCTCAGCCAACGGCCCGAGGCCGCAAGCTTGCGCGCCGCCTCCCCCGTGTCAGACACACGCGCGCCGTTGATCTCTGTGATAACATCGCCCACTCTCAAACCCGCACGCGCACCAAACGGCCCCGTATCGGCGACAACCACTCCATCAGACGAAAGCGGCAAGCCAAACTCGGCCAGCACAGCGGGGTTGATGTTGATCAGCTGAACCTGCGGCAGGGGAGTGTCATCGTCTGTCACAAGTGCGGCGCGTGGCGGCATATCTGGCGCACGGGCGAGCGTAACAGGGCGTGTATCTATCTCTTCTTCACTGAAAAACGTGACCTCGGTTTCATTGCCAATCCCCGCAACTGTCATGCGAAAGATCATCTCAGCGGGCGTGTTCACCGAGTGACCGCTGACCGACAGGATCACATCCCCTGGCATAAGCCCCGCCTTAAAAAAAGGGCTTTCCCGGTGTATCTCGGTGATCATGATCCCACCGGGGATGGAGAGGCCAATGCTCTCGGCGATGTCGGCATCAACCGCCTGCCCGCTGATACCGGCCCAAGGGCGTGCGAACTCTGTTTCGCCGGCCTCTGCCTGCGCCAGAAAGGCTGTTACGAGCCGCGCAGGGATGGCAAAGCCGATCCCGTTGGAGCCGCCAGAGCGGCTGACGATCCGTGTGTTTACGCCGATCAGCGCGCCGTTGATATCAATCAGCGCACCGCCAGAGTTGCCCGGGTTGATTGGCGCGTCTGTCTGGATGAAATATCCCTGTGCCGAGCCGATGGCCCCGCCAGAGCGCGCGAGGCCCGAAACGATGCCCGAGCTGACGGTTTGACCGACGCCAAAGGGGTTGCCAATCGCCAGAACCAGCTCGCCCACTTCCACCGTATCACTGTCGCGCAAGGCAAGGTGGGGCATGTCCTCAGCCCCCTCAAGGCGCAGTAAAGCAAGGTCGCTCTGCTCGTCAGCCAAGACAACCTGCGCCGCATATTCACGGCGGTCGTTGAGCACAACGCGGATGTCTGTGGCCTCGCCCACAACGTGATAGTTGGACACAACATAGCCATCTGCCGACAGGATCACGCCCGAGCCGAGCGAGTTTTGCACACGTGGGCGCAGCTTGCCAAAATCCCGAAACATGTCTTCAAAAAGCGGGTCGCCCTGAAAGGGGCTGGAGCGCGTTTGCACCACGCGTTTGACGTAGATGTTGACCACGGCGGGAGCCGCCGCCTTCACCAAAGGCGCGAAGCCAAGGGAGATTTCGGCCTGTGTCACCGGGACACGGGTTTCGGCCCTAAGCGGCTGTGAAAGCAGTGTGGCAGCCAGTATGGCTGACAGTGTGGCAAAGCGTATGGACACTAGAGCTAGACAGGTTTGGCGCATTGGCAGCATCGGCAGGCTCCTTCTTGCCCAATGATATGCGGAGCCGCGGGGCAGATTGCAAGCGCACTCATTTTTTCACCACTTTGAGCCAGGTTTCCGCGACCACGATATTGAGGCCAACGCCAATGGCCGAGGCAAGCGTGAAACTGTCCTCAAACGAAATGGCCGCGAAGTGCTCGGCAAGCTCGATAAATATTCTCGCGGTGGACACCGAAAGGCCCAACGCATAGGCACGGATCATCATCGCGCGGTGGCGAACAAACTGTTTGTGCCGTGCAGCCTGATACGCACCAAACAAAAAGCCAATCATCGCCAAAACTATAATCGTTGTCGCGACCTGTGTCAGCAAACCGCCCACGGCAGGAAATACAACGACCATCGCGATCACAGCGATACCCGACACAAGCCCACTCGCAATAAAGAGCTTGCCCAATAGCTTGTGAAGCCCGCGCGCACGGCGACGCAGCCCCTCCCAGAATTGCAACGGTCCTAGCAGGAAGAAGACAAGCCCCACCAAAATATGCGCAAACGAGAGGCCAGGATGATCTGCATAGCGTTGATCAATCCACGGCGCGTCTTGCTGGCCCATCTGCTGCAAAACAAGCGCCAGCCGCTCAAAGCTTCCGAGAATGACGGGGGCCGACAGAATAAAGAGCGCCAAAGGCACAAAGCGTTTCAAACTGGCTTCCCTCCAAAATCAAAAAGCCCCGCCAGTTGGCAGGGCTTTTCTAGAGTTTCAAGCTCGACAAAGGCTTACTCGTCGGCAGCTTCTTCGGCGGCCACGCGGGCTTTGTCGCCTGCGCCTTTCGCATCGACGTCGCGCTCAACAAATTCGATGATCGCCATTGGCGCCATGTCACCATAGCGGAAGCCCGCTTTCATGATGCGCACATAGCCGCCTTGACGGTCTTTGTAGCGTGGGCCGAGGATTTCGAAGAGTTTCGCAACGTAAGCGTCTTGCTTAAGCTGGCTTGCGGCTTGGCGGCGGGCGTGCAGATCGCCGCGTTTGCCGAGCGTGATCAGTTTTTCAACGATCGGACGCAGTTCTTTTGCTTTTGGCAAAGTTGTTTTGATTTGCTCATGTTCGATGAGCGAGCCTGCCATGTTTGCAAAGAGCGCCTTGCGGTGCTCATGTGTGCGATTAAGGCGGCGGTATCCACGTGCGTGACGCATAGTTCTTCTCCTAAGTGTGCTCTCTACGAGCGATTTTGCTTTGTCTGGTGACCGATGCGTGTCAGCCACTCTCCTTGGGGCGAAAGCCCGGGTCGTGGGTAAGGTGCGCAAGCTATGCGCACCTCACAAAGTCTTAAAAGGCGTCTTCGAATTTCTTCGCCAGATCTTCGATATTGTCCGGTGGCCAGTCTTCTACATCCATGCCGAGGTGCAAG
>NZ_CBFHTG010000002.1:238676-240073 GCF_965658795.1 Lentibacter sp.
GATCTCGTTCAGCGACTTGCGGCCAAAGTTTGGCGTGCGCAGCATTTCGGCTTCGGTTTTCTGGATCAGATCGCCGATGTAAACGATGTTGTCGTTCTTCAGGCAGTTTGCCGAACGAACAGACAGCTCCAGCTCGTCCACTTTCTTCAAGAGAAGCGGGTTGAACTCGAGGCCATCGTCTTCTTCCTGACGGCCAGCGGCCTCAGGCTCATCAAAGTTCACGAAGATTGAAAGCTGGTCTTGCAGAATGCGCGCGGCGTAAGCCATTGCGTCATCCGGCGTCACCGAACCGTCAGTTTCGATCTTCATTGTGAGTTTGTCATAGTCCAGAACCTGACCTTCACGTGTGGGCTGTACATCGTAGCTCACGCGCTTGACAGGTGAGAAGATCGCATCGATCGGCATAAGGCCGATGGGCGCGTCTTCCGGCTTGTTTTTGTCAGCCGCAACGTAGCCTTTGCCAGTGTTGACAGTCAGCTCCATGTACAGGTCTGCGCCATCATCAAGGTGGCAGATAACATGGTCACGGTTGAGGATCTCGATGCCTGCGCTGTCGGAGATGTCACCAGCGGTAACAACACCTGGGCCTTTGGCATTGACGGACAGGCGCTTGGGGCCTTCCACGTCCATACGAACAGCCACGCCTTTGAGGTTCAAGACGATGTCGGTGACGTCTTCACGTACACCAGCAACACTTGAGAACTCGTGCAGAACATTGTCGATCTGAACAGATGTGATGGCCGCGCCTTGCAGCGAGCTCATCAGAATACGGCGCAGCGCGTTGCCAAGCGTAAGGCCGAAGCCACGCTCCAGCGGCTCTGCCGTCAGTGTGGCCTGACGTGACGGGTCATTGCCCGGTTTCACTTCAAGCTGTGTCGGCTTGATCAGCTCTTGCCAGTTTTTGTGGATCATGCGTCCCTCCATTCCTGCGTGTTGTCCCATGTCCTTAAGACACACGCGCCCGAGGCTAAAATGACGTGATGAGGCCGCGCAGGATGCGCAGCCTCATTGGTAGACTTAAGCTTATACGCGGCGGCGCTTTGGTGGGCGGCAGCCGTTGTGAGCCATTGGCGTAACATCACGGATAGATGTGATGTTGAAGCCAGCTGCCGCGAGAGCGCGAAGCGCTGATTCACGGCCAGAGCCTGGGCCCTGCACTTCAACTTCCAGCGTCTTTACGCCGTGCTCTTGCGCCTTACGGCCAGCATCTTCAGCCGCCATCTGCGCCGCATAGGGCGTAGACTTACGTGAGCCTTTGAAGCCCATCGTGCCTGAAGAAGACCATGCAATCGCATTGCCCTGAACATCAGAGATCAGGATCTTCGTGTTGTTGAATGAAGAATTCACATGCGCCACGCCTGTGGCGATGTTCTTGGAGACTTTACGCTTGGTGCGTG